>JANNIB010000194.1:0-8213 GCA_031404695.1 Acidobacteriota bacterium | reverse complement strand
CCTGTATCCGGCCCTGCTCGCGACCGGCCTCGGTTTCACGCTGACAGTCGCGGTCTTCCCCTCCGCGCAGTACGCCGGCACCGGTCTTTCCAGGCGCCGTGTCCTCGCTTGGCTGTTGTACTTCGCCGTCTGCGGCGCCATCGCCGTGTTCGGCGAGGCGATGTGGCGCGCCCGCCGTCGGCTGCAGGGCCGCGAGGAAGCGCTGCAGCAGCAGACGGCCATCCTGCGGGCCATCACCGACGGCACGCCCGACCTGGTCTACGTCAAGGACACCGACGGCCGGCTGCGCTTTGCGAACCCGGCCACGCTCGACGTCATGGGTCTGAGCGCCGACACCGCCCTCGGCGCCGACCCGGCCGGGCTGTTTCGCAGCGACACCGAGCGCGAGGCCACCCTCGCCACCGACCGCCGCATCATGGCCGCGGCGGCGACCGACGTCGTGGAGGAAGCCTACACGGGCGTGCTGGGGCCGCGCACCTATCTCTCCACGAAGTCGCCGATGCGCGACGACAGCGGCGCCGTCGTCGGACTCATCGGCATCGGCCGCGACATCACCGAGCGGCGGCGCGTCGAAGAACGCCTGCTCGAGAGCGAAGCCCGCTTCCGCCTGCTGGCCGACTCGATGCCGCAGATCGTCTACGTGACCGAGGCGGACGGGCGGGTCACCTTTGTCAACCAGCAGTGGCGCGACTACACCGGACAGCCCAACGCGCAGCAGGCCGACCTCGGTCCCCTGGTCCATCCCGATGACCTGCCGCGCATGTTCGAGGCGTGGCGCACCGCCGCCACGAGCGGCACGCCGTTTTCCAGCGAGTTCCGCCTGCGACGCGCCGCCGACGGCGCCTATCGCTGGTTCCTCACTCGGTCGGTGCCGGTGGTCGAAGACGACGGCCGCATCGTGCGCTGGTATGGCACTTCCACCGACATCCACCGGAACAAGCTCGCCGAGGAACGCCTGCGCGCCGGCGAAGCGCGCCAGGCCTTCCTCGTCACGCTTGGCGACGCGCTGCGGCCGCTGCGCGATCCGGTCGAGGTGCAGGCGGTAGCCAGCGAGGTGCTCGGACGGGCGCTCGGCGCCAGCCGCGTCATGTATTTCGAGGCGCGCGAGCACAGCTACCGCGTGGTGCGCGACTACACCGATGGCCTGCCGTCGCTGGTCGGCGGCGATCCGAGCGCCGCCTTCAGTCCGCATCTGATGACGCGCTCGCAGCGCGGACAGACGTCCTGCGAGGCCGACGTCCAGGAGGCCCCGGGCCTGCCGGCTGAGGAGCGGGCGGCGCTGGTGGCGGCCGGCATCCACGCACTGGTCGCCGTGCCGCTCATCAAGGACGGTGTGGTCGTGGCTGGCCTGGCCGTGCACCAGGCGCAGGCGCGGGCCTGGACCTCCGACGAGATTGCGCTGGTGCAGGATGCGGCCGAGCGCACCTGGGCGGCGGTCGAGCGGGCGCGCGTGGAAGCCGCGCTGGTCGAAAGCGAGGCGCGGTTCCGGGCGCTCTTCGACACCATGGACGAAGGCTTCTGCGTCGTCGACATGCTGTTCGACCAGGCCGGGCGTGCGGTCGACTACCGCATCGTCGAGATGAACCCGGCCTTCGAGCGCCACACCGGGCTGCGCGGCGTGCAGGGCCGCACCGTCAGCGAGTTCGCACCGACGCTCGAAGCGTTCTGGTTCGAGACCTACGGACGCGTCGCCACCACCGGCGAGTCGGTCCGCTTCGTGCACCAGGCCCAGCCGCTTGGCGAGCGCTGGTTCGAGGTCTACGCGTTCCGCCTCGGCGGCGACGGCAGCCACAAGGTGGCGATCCTGTTCACCGACGTCACGGCCCGCGCGCTGTCGGATCAGGCGTCCAGCGTGCGCTCCGAGCAAGTGCGGCGCCTGGCGGCGGTGCTGCCGCGCATCAGCGCCACCAGCGACATCAAGTCGATCCTGGGCGTGGTGACGGTCGAGGCGCGGCGGCTCGTCGACGCGCATCAATCGGGCGCCACCTTCGTCAACGGCAACGACTGGGGCACCGCCATCACCGTGACGTCGCCGGCGGACAAGGACTCCACCTCACCGGACCTCGAACGTCTGTTCACCGAGCCGGCGGTTCAGGCGCTGGTCTGCCGCGACAACACGCCGATGCGAATCACGGGCGTGGAGTTCGATGCCCATCCGGCGTTCAGGAGCGCCGGCCCCCGGCGGCCGAACGGTTGGCTGGCCGCGCCGCTGGTGGGCCGCGACGGCCGGAACATGGGGCTGGTGCAACTGGCCGACAAAGCCGACGGCGCCTTCACGGCCGACGACGAGGCGGTGCTGATGCAGGTCGCGCAGATGGCGGCGGTGGCCATCGACAACGCCCGCCTGGTGGACGACCTCCAGGTCGCCGATCGCCGCAAGGACGAGTTCCTGAGCGTGCTGGCCCACGAACTGCGCAATCCCCTGGCGCCGATCCGCAGCGGGCTCCACTTGATGAAGGTGGCGCACCACGATGTCCAGATCGTCAGCCGGGCCCGCGAGATCATGGACCGTCAGGTGACGCAGATGGTGCGCCTCATCGACGACCTGATGGACCTCACACGCATCAGCCGCGGCAAGCTGGTCGTGCAGAAGCGGCTGGTGGCGCTGGAGGACGTGCTGCGTATCGCCGTCGAGACCAGCCGCCCCCTCATCGAGCAGGCCGGGCACGACTTCGCGCTCGAGGTGCCGAGCGACGAGATCATCGTCGACGCGGATGAGACACGGCTGGCGCAGGTGTTTGCCAACCTGTTGAACAACGCCGCGAAGTACACGCCACAGGGTGGTCGGGTCGGGCTGTCGGTCGAGCGTCGCGGCGACCAGGTGCAGGTCAGCGTCGACGACAACGGCGTCGGGATTCCGCCGGCCATGCTCGGGCAGGTCTTCGACATGTTCACTCAGGTCGATCGCTCGCTCGAAAAGGCGCAGGGAGGCCTTGGCATCGGCCTGAACATCGCCCGGCAGCTGGTCGAGAAGCACGGCGGCCGGATCACGGCCGAGAGCGGCGGAGAGGGGCGTGGCAGCCGCTTCGTCGTGCGTTTGCCGGTGGCCCCGGCCGATGCGCCGGCTGTTGCCGCCGTCGACCGCCCGTCACCCGCCGGCCCGCGCCGCCGGGTAATGGTGGTGGATGACAACGCCGACGCCGCTACGAGCCTGAGCCTGATGCTCGAGTCGATGGGTCACGAGACTCGCACCGCCCAGGATGGCCGCGATGCCCTCGCGGTCGCCGCCGGCTTCCGCCCTGAGCTCGTGCTGATGGACATCGGCATGCCGATCCTGAACGGCTACGATGCCTGCCGGCAGCTCCGTGAGCAGCCGTGGGGACGCGACATCACGATCGTGGCCTGCACCGGCTGGGGTCAGGAGGAAGACCGCCAGCGGTCGAAAGACGCGGGCTTCGACCAGCACATGGTGAAGCCGCCCAATCCCTCCACACTCGCCCACCTGATCGCGGCGCTGCCGTCACCCGGGCGCCCTGACGGCGCTCAGATGATCGACGACACCATCGGATAGAGCAGGGGCATCTCGGCCGTGACGGTGACCGGCGTCGTCGCCCGCGCGTCGGTGCCGCTCACGAACGCCAGCACATCAGCGGCCAGTCGCCGCGGATGTGAGGCCAGGAGCCCGTGCGGCGCGCCGTCGTATTCGATGAGGGTGCTGCCCGGGATGGCGGCGGCGGCCCGCCGTGCCGAGGTGTCGATCGGCACCGTCTTGTCGGCTGTGCCGTGGATGATGAGCGTCGGCACCGTGAAGGCCGGCAGGTCGGGCCGGAAGTCGGTGGTGGCAAAGGCCTCCGCGCACGCCAGCGTGGCCTTGAGGCTCGCCTGCATGGCGAGGCGGTGCGACCACGCAATCACTTCGTCACTCACCGGCTGGCTCAGGTAGCTGACGCCGTAGAAGTCGGCGAAGAAGCCGGTCCAGAACCTCGCGCGGTCGTCGCGAATGGCGCCGGCCATGCCATCGAACGTTGCCCCATCGACGCCGTCCGGGTTGTCAGCGGTCTTCAACATGTACGGCACGACGGCGCCAATCAGAATGGCCTGCGCGATGCGGGCGCGGCCGTGACGGCTCAGGTACCGCGCCACCTCGCCGCCGCCCATGGAGAAGCCGAGCAGCGTGATCTCGTGGGCACCCGTGGCATCGATGACCTGCGCCAGGTCGTCGGCCAGCGTGTCGTAGTCGTAGCCGCTCCACGGCTGGCTCGATCGTCCGAAGCCGCGCCGGTCGTAGGCGACGGCGCGGAAACCCGCATCGGCGAGCGTCATGCCGAGGTCGTCGAAGGTATCCGAGGTGAGAGGCCAGCCGTGCAGCATGACGATCGGGCGGCCAGTGCCCCAGTCTTTCACGTACAGCTGGTTGCCGTCGCGCGTGGTCACGGTGTTCATGCGGTGTCCTCCTGACGAACCGGCATCCCAAATGCAGCATCTGTGCCACGCCAATCGCGCGCACCTGAGAACCGCCGATGGCACCGATCGTGAACCTGCGGCGATGATGGACATTCAGCACATGGCTCAGGTGCTCGCACAGCTGGCGGGCGCAGCCATCCTGGGCGGACTGCAGGGCTTAGAACGTGAGCGGCTGCAGAAGCCCGCTGGTCTGCGCACGCACATGCTGGTCGCGCTCGGGGCCGCCGTCTTCGTGCTCGCGACCAGTGAAGCCGGGGTCAGCGAGTCAGACCTCAGCAGGGTCGTGCAGGGCGTGGCTGCCGGTGTCGGATTCATAGGCGCCGGCACCATCCTGAAGCTGCCGGCGACGCGCGAGATCGAAGGCCTGACCACGGCCGCGAGCCTGTGGCTGGCGGCCGCCGTCGGCCTCGCGGTGGGTGCTGGCCTCGTCTGGGTGCCGGTGGTCAGCAGCGTGCTTGCGCTGGGCATCCTGCTGTTTGCAGGACGGGTCTCGCCGCCCGCGTCACGACACTCAGGTTCGAGCGATGGCTCCCCGAGCTGACGCCGGGCCCAGGTTGGCCACGGATGGCCGAATGTGAGTAGGGCGCGGACGAATGTAGGAAGCGGGCGTCCACGCGGCTTGCCACCGGACCCGCGTAGTAGTGGCAGCCTGTTTGCACTGTCGCGGAGTACCCTCGCGCGCGGCTTCCTTCCAGGGCCGGGCCGCGCGCGGTGCGACCGGTGAGCCCCCTGATGTGTTGCTCCTCACCCGCCGACGCGCTGCTGTGGCTGAGCCTGCTGGCCCTGACCGTCGCGACGATGAGCTGGACCGTCACCCACGAAGAGCTGTTCCGCGAGTGGCGGGAGGCGTGCAAGGCGCGCAGCACCGATGGCCGCACCGTGCTGGAGCGGAAGTTCTTCTACGCCTTCACCTGCGAATACTGCTTCAGTCACTACGTGGCGGCGGGCGCCGTACTGGGCACGGGCTTCCGCCTTCTGCTGGCAGACTGGCGGGGCGGCGTCATCGCCTGGTTCGCCCTGGTGGCGGTGGCCAACGTCTACATGAGTCTGTTTGCGCGTCTGCGTGTGGATATCAAGTCCGAGCGTCTGGACATCGTTCGCAAGGAGCAGACGACAGCGACGTCGGGCGAACAACCGCGGGCCTGATGCCCGCGGCTGCCGCATGTAGCGTCTCGCTACGACCCGGCCTTGCAGGTCGTCGCCAGCGACGTAATCGTACGCACGACGATGGTCGGCAGATTGGCCCGGTCGAACTGCGTGCCGGTGGCGCCTGAACCGGCGCTCCCGGTGGAAACAGCCGCGGGGAAGGGCGTGGCTTCGGGTGAACGCCCGGCGAGCGGGGACGTGGTCGCCGCCGCCGTTGACGTGCCTTCCACGCGCACGCGATGGTCCACGAGCGGCGGCAACGTTACCGGGTGTTCGTCGGTCGTGCGCAGGGCGTACATCTTCGGAAGCGCGGGTGGAGGCACGACCCCGCCGGGCGAGGGGGCCGGCGTCGCCGGGCCGACCGGCTGCAGCATCAACACGTACTGCCCGGCTGCCGACGACTGCCCCTGCGAGGCGTCGCGCGTCAGACACCCTTCCACGGTGATGGCTGCCACGCCGGCCTTGGGCGCCGCCGGCTGCGCCGCGGCCGACATCGGCAGCGCGATCGCGCACGCGAACATCACGCGCGCGACGGAGTGAGGCGACGGTGACAGACAAGTGACACGTGACATGGGTGCGACCCTCCCTGCTGAACAGCAACGCCGACGACCGCGCATCAGTGCGGTGCAGGGTCCGGCTGCAGGTGAAGGAGCAACATGCATGCCCGTGCGTTTCCGGTTTCTGCCGCCTTGCGCCCGCGTCTGCGGACGGCGATGAAACCCGCGCTACCTAAAGTGAGGCGTAGATTGCCGGGATGGGTCCAGCACTGGTGCTTCGCGCGGCACACCTCCTGCAATTTCCAGGACATGTCCACTTTGTCCAAGCTCTACGAGCTCATCGACGACCTCGAGATGGCCATGATGACCACCCGCCGGGCCGACGGACACCTGCGCTCACGCGTCATGGCGACGCAGACGGCGGCACCCGGCGCCGACCTGTGGTTCGTCGCGCGGCAGGGCCTCGCCATCGACGCCTTGGGTCCGGTGCTGCTGTTCGAGCTGGCGAAGGGCTGGCTCACGGGTACCGAGTCGGAGCTCGGCGAGATGCACCACCTCGACGCGCCTCATCGCCCCACAGCGTAGCGGCCACTGCCGCTGCCGGGCCCGAAGCATGGCGAGGGCGGACCGCAGCCGCCATCCTGCGGCGTGGTGTCGCAGCGGCACGTCTCGGTGGGGGCGCCGGCGGCTGAATTTGCGCTCACCCGCAACGGCACCGAGTCGGTCAGCGCGCTGCGCGCCGAGCGCGCGACGTTCCTGTAACGCGTGCCGGCTCGGGCACAATCGTCTCACCGCGGGCGAGCTTCGCCACCAGCGTCGCGATCTTCGCGGCACGGCCGGTCGCGGTCTTCATGTGGCTGATGCGAAACGCCAGCGCGAACAGGTTGTAGCGCCCGAGGGTCGCGAAGGTCTTGCGGGCGCGGGGATTGGCCTCGATGGCAGCGCGCAGGTCGGCGGGCACGGTCTCGCGGCTGGCGCTCCGGATCGGCGCGTAGGCGGCGTCCCAGCGCCCGTCGGCTTTCGCGGCATCGACTTGCCGCTGGCCGTGCGGCGTCATGCGGCCGGCCGCCGTCAGCCGGGCGACGTTGTCGCGATTCACCTGGCTCCACACGCTTCGGGGCCGCCGCGGCGAGTAGCGCTGCAGGAACGACTGCGAGTCGAACGCCTTGCGGAGGCCGTCGATCCATCCCCAGCAGAGGGCCACGTCGAGCGCCTGCGGGGCTGTCACGCTCGGCAGTCCCGAGTCCTTCTTGTGAATCTTGATCCAGAGTTCCGGCTCGCGCGCGTGATGGGTCTTCAGCCACGTCTCGAACGCCGCGTCCGAACGGAAGCTCTTGATGCGCTGCGGATCCGGCACTACCGGCGCCATCGTCGCGCGTCCTGCCGCTCGGCCATCGACCGAGCGTAGCAGAGCCGGCGGCGTGACGGCTCAGAAGCTCGCCACCAGCGAGACGCGCAGGGTGAACGGCTCGACCGGATGGAAGTGAAGCCCGTCGACGCCGGCTGGCGCTTCGCCCGGCAGACGTGACGTGTAGAAGTAGTCGATGTCGGAGCTCTTCGAGTTGAACAGGTTCAGCAGGTCGGTCTTGAGGCGCCACGCGCGGTTGACCTGGACGCCCGCTTCGAGGCTCGTAAGATGCGAGGCGCGGCTGCGCACGCTGTTGTCTTCAATCAGCGGCCGCGGCCCGAAGAAGCGGTAGCGCAGGCTGCCGCTCCAGCGGCTGGCCGGCGTCACCGTGAGCCCCGCGCTCGCCACGCCTTCGATGGGCGCCGGGAATGCGGTCGCCGGCGGGCGAGGCGTCGGTGAAGCGGGCCTGCGAATAGGCCACGCTGCTGTCGAGCGTCAGCCACGACGCGGCGCGGTAGTCGGCATCCCATTCGATGCCGACCCGGCGGCTCGGCCGGCTGGCGTCGGTGGTGCCGGCATCGCCGACGAAGAGCAGCTCCGAGTCGAGCCACAGGCTCCAGAGCGCGATGGTCGCATGCAGGCGGGGCAGCGCCAGCGTGCGCAGCCCCACTTCGGCGCCGCGGGCGCGCACCAGCGGATCCACGGCCTCGACGCCGTCGCCGCTCACCGCATCGCGCCGGATGGTAGCGCCGCGGCCGTCGTTGCTGTGAAAGCCGCCGCCGGCACTGACATAGAACTCGGTGCGCTGCCACGGGCCC
>JANNIB010000193.1:0-2567 GCA_031404695.1 Acidobacteriota bacterium | reverse complement strand
CTCTTCATCCGCATGGCCTGGCACAGTGCCGGCACCTACCGCATCCACGACGGACGCGGCGGCGCCGGCAACGGCACGCTGCGCTTTGCGCCCCTGGGCAGCTGGCCCGACAACGTCAACCTCGACAAGGCCCGCCGGCTGCTGTGGCCGGTCAAGCAGAAGTACGGCCGCGCGCTCTCGTGGGCCGATTTGATGGTGTTCACCGGCAACTGCGCGCTGGAGTCGATGGGCTTCAAGACGTTCGGCTTCGGCGGCGGGCGCGTCGATGTGTGGGAACCCGAATCGGACATCTACTGGGGCTCCGAGACGACCTGGCTCGGCGACCAGCGCTACAGCGGCGACCGGCAGCTCGAGAATCCGCTGGCGGCCGTGCAGATGGGCCTCATCTACGTGAATCCCCAGGGCCCCAACGGCAACCCCGATCCGCTGGCCAGCGCCCGTGACATCCGCGAGACCTTCCGCCGCATGGCGATGAACGACGAAGAGACAGTGGCGCTGATTGCCGGCGGCCACACCTTCGGCAAGACGCACGGCGCTGGCGACGCCGCGCACGTGGGCCGCGAACCTGAAGCCGCCGCCCTCGAGCAGCAGGGCTTCGGCTGGAAGAGCAGTTACGGCACCGGCAAGGGCGGCGACACCATCAGCAGCGGCCTCGAGGTCACCTGGACCACCACGCCCACGAAGTGGAGCAACGACTTCTTCGAACATCTCTTCGCCTTCGACTGGGAACTCACGAAGAGCCCGGCCGGCGCGCACCAGTGGACGCCGAAGGCCGGCGCGGGCGCGGGCACGATCCCCGATGCCCACGACCCGTCGAAGCGCCACGCGCCGACGATGCTCACCTCGGATCTGGCGCTGCGCATGGATCCGGTCTACGAGCCGATCTCGCGGCGCTTCCACCAGGATCCGGCGGCGTTCGCGGACGCTTTCGCGCGGGCGTGGTTCAAGCTGACGCACCGCGACATGGGGCCGATCGACCGCTACCTCGGACCGCTGGTGCCGGCCGAGCCGCAGATCTGGCAGGATCCGGTGCCGCCGGTGACGCACGACCTCATCGGCGCGGAAGACATCGCCGCGCTCAAGCGCCAGATCCTCGCCTCGGGGCTGACCGTCTCGCAGCTCGTCACGACGGCGTGGGCGTCGGCGTCGAGCTTCCGCGGCACCGACAAGCGCGGCGGCGCCAACGGCGCGCGCCTGCGTCTGGCCCCGCAGAAGGAGTGGGCCGTCAACCAGCCGGCGGAACTCGCCAAGGTGCTCCAAGTCCTCGAAGGGATCCAGCAGAAGTTCAACGCGGCCGGTGGCAAGACGCCGGTCTCGCTCGCCGACCTCATCGTGCTCGGAGGCTGCGCCGCCGTCGAGCAGGCGGCGAAAGCGGGCGGCCACGACGTGCAGGTGGCGTTCACGCCGGGTCGCACCGACGCCACGCCCGAGCAGACCGACGTCGAGTCGTTCTCGGTGCTGGAACCGACCGCGGACGGGTTCCGCAACTATCTCGCGCCCGGCCAGGCGTTGCCGGCTGAGAACCTGCTGGTCGAAAAGGCGCGCATGCTGACGCTCAGTGCGCCCGAGACCACCGTGCTCGTGGGCGGGCTGCGCACGCTCGGCGCCAACGCCGGTGCGTCGCAGACCGGCGTGCTCACGTCGCGTCCCGGCACCCTCAGCAACGACTTCTTCGTCAACCTGCTCGACATGGGCACCGCGTGGACGCCGACGTCGACGGCGGCCGAGACCTTCGAGGGCCGCGGCCGCGCCACCGGCGATCTCAAGTGGACGGCCAGCCGCGTCGATCTCGTGTTCGGGTCCAACTCCGAACTGCGCGCGCTGGCGGAGGTCTACGCCTGCGACGACGCGAAGGAGACGTTGGTGCGCGACTTCGTGGCCGCCTGGAGCAAGGTCATGAATCTCGGCCGCTACGATTGCGCGTAACCCGGACGCTCAGGTCGGCCGCGTGGCCGGCCTGAGCCCGCTCCCATGCGGCGTGGTTTCCACGACACCGGCCGCGGGGTTCTGTTATCGTCCGCCGTGGCCACACCATGAGCGACGTCCCATCCGGCACGAAGCGTCCCCCGGGCAGGCGCGGCCTGCCGATCCTCGGCGAGACCCTGGCATTCGCCCGCAATCCGTTCGGGTTCATCGACGAACGCCTCCGCACCGAGGGCCGGACGTTCCGCACGTCGGTGCTGGGGCGAGAGTCCGCAGTCATCGCCGGCCCCGACGCCGCCAGCCGGTTCATCGACACCAACGACGTCACTCGGACCGACTCGATGCCGCCGCACATCCAGGCGCTCTTTGGCGGCAAGAGCCTGCCGCTGCTGGACGGCGAGGAGCACCGGCAACGGAAGCTCGCGGTGCTGCGCGGCTTCTCGAGAAGCGCGCTGGCGGCCTACGTGCCGATCCTGCAGACCTCGACGGAACGCGCTTTCGCACGCTGGGCCCGGGCCGGCGAGTTCGGCTGGCTCGAGGAGATGAAGCGTCTCTCGATCGAGGCGATCTGCCGGACCGTCATCGGCCTCGCGCCCGGCGCGGAGATGGATCAACTGAGCCGTGACTACGGCCTGGTCACGGAT
>JANNIB010000192.1:0-12996 GCA_031404695.1 Acidobacteriota bacterium | reverse complement strand
CTGCACGGCGTCTGCCGTCCAGCCAGGAAGGCGAGGACACCCCGATGAGCGGCGAGTTCCGGATGCGTGCCAAGCGGTTGACGCGGGCGCCCGCGGCTGACGCCCCGACGGCCAACCCGGTGAAGAACTACATCACGCCGGCCGGGCATCGGCGCCTGTCCGAGGAGTTGTCGCGGCTGTGGAAGGTCGAGCGCCCGGCGCTGGTCGTCACCGTGGCCTGGGCCGCCGCCAACGGCGATCGATCGGAGAACGGCGACTACCTGTACGGCAAGCGCCGGCTGCGTGAGATCGACCGGCGGGTGCGCTTCCTCTCGAAACGGATCGAAAGCGCGGTCGTCGTCGACAACGCCGCCAGGACACACGAGCGCGTCTTCTTCGGCGCCACCGTGACCTACCAGCCCGAGTCGGGGGACGAGCGCGTCGTCACCATCGTCGGCGTCGACGAGCTCGATGCCGGCAGTGAGCGCATCTCGTGGCAGTCGCCGATGGCCCGGGCCTTCATCAAGGCGAAGGTCGGCGACGTCGTGACCCTGCGCACCCCGCGCGGGCCCGAGCGGCTCGAAATCGTGGCCATCCGCTACGACGCCCTCGAATAAAGGCGGGCTACACCGCCCGCACGCGCCGGTAGGCGGCAAGCGTGCCGTCGACGAGGCGATCGACGCCGAAGTGGGCCTCGACCCGCGCGCGTCCGGCCTCGCCCATCCGCCGCCTGGCCGCGGCGTCGCCGAGCAGGCGCACGATGGCATCCGCCAGCGCGTCGCTGTTGCCCGGCGGCACCAGCACGCCGGTCACGCCGTCCTCGACGGCCTCGGGGATGCCGCCGGCCCGCGTGCCGACGACGGCACGACCCATGGCCATCGCATCGAGCAGCGTCGATCCCAGGCCTTCGGTGACCGAGCTCATGACGAACAGATCGGCGCTGCGAGTGAGCGCCAGCACGTCATCGCGGAAGCCGGCAAGCACGATGTGCTTGTCGAGGCCGAGATCGCGGATCTGCGCTTCGAGCGCAGCCCGCAGCTCGCCTTCGCCGAAGATGACCAGCTGCGCATCGGGCACCGAGCGCCGCACGCGCGCCATCGCCTCGACCAGGAACTTCTGGCCTTTGTGCGGCACCAGCGCCCCGACGTTGACGAGCACCGGGGCGCCGCGCGGGAACCAGAACTCCTGGTGGAGGTCGGCGGCGGCCACGTGCGTCACGCGGTCCACGTCGATGCCGTCGTGCACGACGGTGATGCGGGCGCGGGGCACGCCGTCTCCCACGAGCACCTCGGCAATCGCCTCGGACGCGGCGATGAAGCCCGCCACCTGGCGGTACTTCCAGCGCGAGAACGAGTTCTTCTGGAGGTGGAAGTCGACGCGCCGCGAGGCCACCAGCGCGGGAACCCTGGCGCCGACGCCGAAGGAGAGCGCCATCGAGGCCATCGCCACGGTGTGCGGGTCGTGGGCGTGGACGACCTCCGGCGCGTGCATGGCGAGGACGCGGGCGAGACGCCAGGCCGCCGCCAGATCGACCTCGGATCGGGGGGCGAGCGGCACCAGATCGTCGCCTTCGCTGGCGCGCTGATAGAGCACGCCCTCCGGGTGCGCCACCAGCACGGCCCGGTGGCCGCGTGCGCGCATCCCCAGGACCGTCAGAAGGACTTGCTGCTGCCCGCCGCGCCAGGTGCGGGCGGAGTCGAGGTGGAGTGAGAACACAATTCCCAGAGCTTGGCGAACTTCAGGGCCACGTAGGTGGCGTTGAGGGTCGAGATGATGAGCCCGGGCAGGCCGTCGCGAAAGCCGCCCCGCAGCACGTAGTTGCGGAGAAACGCCGCCGGCGGATGCAGCGCCAGATCGAGCCAGCCGGCCGTGCGTCCGTCGTCGCGCATCTGCAATGCCGCCAGCGTCGTGTAGCGGTCCATCGTCTGCAGGTGGTGCGACAGGTTGCGGTAGGCGTGGTGCTGCAGTTCGCTCGTGAGGTCCACGACCGCGCCGTCCGCCTGCACCGATTCGTGCACCAGCTTGCCGCTCCAGCGGGCGCGCCGGCGGTCGTAGAGGCGCAGCTGGTAGTCGGGGTACCAGTCGGTCGAGCGGATCCAGCGCCCGAGGTGGAAGGTGACGCGCGGCAGGCGGAAGCCGGCGGGGGCCGGCTCGCTGCCGAGCAGCGCCTGAATCTCGGCGGCGAGCTCCGGCGTGACGCGCTCGTCGGCGTCGATCGAGAGGATCCAGTCGTGGGTGGCCTCGGCGGCGGCGCGGTTCTTCTGCGCCACATAGCCGGGCCACGGACGCACCAGCACCCTCGAGGTGTAGCGTCGCGCCACGTCCACCGTGGCGTCGGTGCTCTCCGAGTCCACCACGATGATCTCGTCGGCCCAGGCAACCGAATCGAGCGCGGCCGCCAGATTGGCGGCCTCGTCGCGGGTGATGACCGTGACCGACAGTTTCGGCACGCGCCGAATCTTACTCGCTCAGCCGGGAGCCCCGGAAACCGCCTGGGACGGCGGCCCGGCCGCCTACTGCTGCCGCTGCTGCTGCGTCTGGGTGTTGGTGCCGGTTCCAACCCCGCCGCCGCCGGAGATGACCGTCACGCCGGCGCCGGCGCCAAGCGGCGCCACCTGCGCGGTCTCGTAGTTGACGACCGACTTCAGGTAGTCGATGAGCGCCTGCAGCTCGTTGTTGCGCGCCTGGTTCAGATCGCGCTGCGCCTGGAGGACGAAGAAGTTGGTGGTCATGCCGGCCTGGAACTTCTTCTCCTCCGCCTCGAGCCGCTTCTCGGCCAGGGCCCGCGAGGCGCGAGTGGCTTCGACGCGCTTGCTGTTGGTGGTGACGGTGCGGGCCACCTCGCGCACCTCGGTGGCGACGCGGATGCGCGAGGAGTCGAGCTGCTTGACCGTCTGCTGGTTCTGCAGTCGGGCACGCGCCAGGTTCGCGTCCTGCGTCGAGGTGCCCAGCGGGTAGCTCAGATTCAGCGTGAAGGTCCAGCTCGGGAAGCTGTTGCGAATCAGGTCGCCGAGGACATCCGGGTAGCGCCGTGTTTCCGAGCCGATGACCGGACCGGGGAAGCCGGCGCCGCGGATGATCTGCGTGCCGCCGATGCCGGTGCCGCCGTAGTCGACCGACGCGTTCAGGGCCGGCAGCACCTGATTACGCAGCAGGTCGATGGTCACCTCGTTGGCTTCGATGGTCTTCTGGGCCTGCTGCAGGTCGGTGCGCGAGCCAAGGGCGCCGTTCACCGCGCCGTCGATGTCGACCGCCACCGGGACGAAGGCCGCCTGGTCGGTCGGCACGATCCGCGCGTTCCACTGGTCAGTCGCGTGCTGGCCGTAAATCAGCGCGCGCAGTGCGTCTTCAGTACGGGCGATGGCGGCCTCGGCGATGATCGCCGCTTCCTCGCGTTGCGCCACTTCGGCCTCGGCCTGCACGATGTCGATCGGCGCCATGGTGCCGATCTCGACGCGGGCGCGGTTTTCCCTGAGCGAGCGCTGGGCGAGGTCGAGCGACAGGCGCTGCACCTCCAGGCTGCTGAGCGCGAAGACCAGATCCCAGTAGGCGTTCTTCACCGAGCGTGTGGTCGTCGCCACCGCCTCGCGCACCTGCACGTCGGAGATCTCGCGGTTCTTGCGCGAGACCTGCAACTGCTGCCGTGTGCTGTCGATGCCGAAGTTGCGCAGCAGCGGCTGCGTGAAGTTGAAGGTGAGGTTGGATCCGGTCTGGGGCGTGAAGTTCGCGAAGATGTTGTTGGTGGTCGAGCGCGTGTTGTCCCAGCCAACCTGATAGCTGGCGCCGCGCCACGGGAGTGCCGACGACAGCCCGAAGTTCATGGCGGTCGCGTTGTTCTCGAGCTTGTCGACGTCACCGGCCAGCAGGCTGTTGATGGGGGTGTCGCGGTTGGAGCCCTGCGCGAAGGTCGTGAAGGTGGGGGCCCAGGCCGACCGGGCCAGGGACACGCCGACATCCTGCAACTGCGGGTTCAAGCGCACGACCTCGAGGTCGGCGTTCTGCTGCAGCGCCAGTTCGACGGCGTCGGTGATGCTCAGGCGGCGCTCCGGGCCCGGCGGTGTGGGTGTCTGGGCGTGAACAGTCGCCGCTCCGAAAACGGACAGGCCGACCAGGGCCCTCACCAGTGCCGTGCCAACCGCCGACCGTCGAATCCCGAACATGTGCTGGTTCTCCCAGGTGACCGTGTCTGTGGGCGCATAGGGCGCCCGAGCGTCCCTTGAGCAAGATCGCTGCCGCCCGGCGGCGGCACCGGTGCCGTCCGCGCCACAAGGATAGACGTCCTCGGCGGCGCCGGGGTTCGGCCGGTCCGAGCCGATATACTACCGCCCGATGAACGACACCGACGTCCTGCGCCATTTTCGAGAGTCGGGCGCCCTCCTCGAAGGGCACTTCCGGCTGTCTTCGGGCCTCCACAGTGCCGGCTATCTCCAGTGCGCGCTGGTGCTGCAGCACCCCGCCCGCGCCGAGGCGCTCGGCGCCGGGATCGCCGATGCCACCCGGGCCTGGGGCGCAAGCGTCGTCCTGTCGCCCGCACTCGGCGGCATCGTCATCGGGCAGGAAGTCGGCCGCGCGCTCGGTGTCCGCGCCATCTTCGCCGAGCGCACCGACGGCACCCTCGCCCTGCGCCGCGGGTTCGCGCTGTCGGCCGAAGACCGCGTGCTGGTGGTCGAAGACGTGCTCACGACCGGCGGCTCGACGCGCGAGACCATCGCGGTGGCCGAAGCCCTGGGTGCGACCGTCGTCGGCGCGGCCTCGATCATGGACCGCAGCGGCGGCAAACACGGCCTAGCCGTGCCCTTCGCCGGGCTGTGTCCGATGGACGTGCCTGCGTATGCCGAAGGCGCGTGTCCGCTGTGCCAGCAGGGCGTGCCCGTGACCAAGCCCGGCTCGCGCCGCTGACCTCGGGAAGCGCGATGCCGGCGCGCCTGCGCACGCTGCGGCTGGTCGTCGCCTACGACGGGGCCGACTTCGCCGGCTGGCAGCGGCAGGCCGGGCAGCGCACCGTGCAAGGTGAGCTCGAAGACGTGCTCGCCCGCATCGAAGGCGCGCCGGTGCACGTGGCCGGCGCCGGACGTACCGATGCCGGGGTGCATGCCGCGGCCCAGGTCGCCAGCATTACCCTCACTGCGGCCATCGCGCCCGAGCGGCTCGTTCGCGCCTGCAACGCCACCCTGCCGATGGACCTGCGCGTGGTTACCGTGGAGGAGATGCCCGAGCGATTCCACGCCCGCATCAACGCGCGCGGCAAGACCTATCGCTACTTCGTGTGGCACGCGCCGGTGGGGCAGCCGCTCACGCGCCGCACCGCCTGGCACGTGCCACAGCGCCTGTCGCTGACCGCGATGCAGGAGGCGGCGGCGCTCTTCGTGGGCGAACACGACTTCTCGGCGTTCCAGGCCCAGGGGAGCGACGTCAAGACCACGGTGCGCCGCATCTGGAGCTCCACCGTGGAGCCCGCCGCGGTGCTGCCGCCGTGGTGCGCCTCGACCGACGACCGCGGCCGCCTGCTCGTCTTCGAAGTGGCCGGGTCGGGCTTTCTGCGCCATCAGGTCCGGGCGATGGCCGGCACCCTGGTGCTGGTGGGCAAAGGCCGGCTCTCGCAGGCCGAGGTCCGCCGGGCCCTGGCCGGGGGCAGCCGCGCCGCCACCGGCCCGACCGCGCCGGCCTGCGGACTACACCTCTGGAAGGTGCACTATCCGGAGTAATATCTCTCTTTCCGTCCATGAGCCTCGACCAGCTGCGCGCGTGGATTCCTCCCGGCGGTCCCGAGGACGCGCTGCTCGGTCAGGTGCTGCCCGAGCGCATTCCTCGCCACGTCGCCATCATCATGGATGGCAATGGCCGCTGGGCTGCCCAGCGCCATCTGCCGCGCGTGGAGGGGCACCGGGCCGGCATCGACGCCGTGCGCGACACCGTCGAGACATCGGCGCGGCTGGGCCTCGACGTCCTCACGCTCTACGCGTTCTCGGTCGAGAACTGGAAACGCCCGAAGACCGAAGTCAGCGTGCTCATGAGCCTGCTGCGCCGGTATCTCAGGCTCGAACTCGACACCCTGCTCCAGAACAACATCCGCTTCACGGCGATCGGGCGGCCCAACGAGCTGCCCGAGGACGTCTATCACGAGCTGCTCCAGGCCGAAGCGAAGACCAGCCGCAACTCGGGCATGCGCTTCAACATCGCCCTCAACTACGGCGGCCGGGCCGAGATCGTCGACGCGGCGCGACGGGCCATCGAAGCCGGCGTCTCGCCATCGTCGCTCGACGAGGCGAGATTCTCCGAGTTCCTCTACACCGCCGGCCAGCCCGATCCCGATCTGCTCATCCGCACCAGCGGCGAGATGCGCGTCAGCAACTTCCTGCTGTGGCAGATCGCCTACGCCGAGATCTGGGTGACCGACACCTTGTGGCCCGACTTCCGCTGTCAGCACCTGCTCGAAGCAGTGATCGCGTATCAGAAGCGCGATCGGCGCTACGGCGGCATCGCGTCGGTGCCGGTGGCTGCCGGCGCCAAGTAAGGCTCCCGCCGTCATGACACGTCTTGTGAGCGGCGTGGCGCTCGCCGCATCCGCCTTTGCACTGGTCTGGTTCCTGCCGTCGCCGTGGCTGCTCGCCGTGGCGCTGGTCGTGGCCGGTCTGGCGTTCTTCGAATACGCGACGCTGGCCCGCGCGGTGGCCGCACCGCTGCCGTTCCTGCCGTCGCTGGCAGCGACGCTTGCGGCCTGCGCCGCGGTCGCCCTGCCGTGGGTGCACGTGCCGTCGCTCTTCGGCGTCATCACCGTGGCGCTGGCCGTGTCGCTCATGACCAGCGGACAACACGGCGCGCCGCTCATGCACGGCGCCGCGGCCGGCATGCTGGCGCCGGTCTACATCGGCCTGCCCCTGGGCGCGCTGGTCGCGATTCATCAGATCGCGGGACGCGAGGGCGTGCTCACGCTGATTGCCACCGTGGCGGCGAGCGACACCTTCCAGTTCTACACGGGGCGCACCTTCGGGAAGCGTCCGCTGGCGCCGACCATCAGCCCGAAGAAGACGATCGAAGGCGCGATTGGCGGCCTGGTGCTGGCGCCGCTCGCGCTGGTGGCACTCGCCAACTGGTGGCTGCCGCAGCTGCATCCCGTCGCGGTGTGGGTGGCCGGCCTCGGCATCGTCATGGCGGGCATCGCCGGGGACCTCTTCGAGTCGTCGTTCAAGCGGGCGGCGGGCCTGAAAGACAGCGGCACGCTCATTCCCGGCCATGGCGGCGTGCTCGACCGCATCGACGCGCTGCTTTTCTGCGCGCCGCTCTTCTACCTGCTGCTGACGCTGGCATGATCCGCGTCGCGATTCTCGGCGCCACCGGCTCCATCGGCACCAGCGCGCTCTCGGTGGCCGAGGCGCATCCAGGCCGCGTGACCATCGTGGGCCTGGCGGCGGCGACCAGTGCCGAAGCCCTGGCGCCGGCGGTGCGGCGGCATCGGCCGAGCGCCGTGTCGATGGCCACCGACGACGCGCTGGCGCACCTGGCCGCGGCCACCGATCTGCCGCCCGCGCGCGGCGTCGGTGACGCCGGGCTCGTCATGGTCGCGACGCGCCCCGACGTCGACCTCGTGCTGTGCGCGTCGTCGGGCACCGCGGCCCTCGAGGCGGTGCTGGCCGCCATCGACGCCGGCAAGACCATCGCGCTCGCCAACAAGGAAGTGCTGGTGATGGCCGGCGGCCTCGTGATGGACCGCGCCCGCGCCAGGGGCGTCGCGATTCTGCCGGTCGACAGCGAACACAACGCCATCCATCAGTGCCTGCACGGCCACCGGGCGCAGGACGTGAAGCGGCTCATCCTGACGGCGTCGGGCGGGCCGTTCCGCGGCCGCACCCGTGGCAGCCTCGCCGGCGTCACGCCGGCCGAGGCGCTGAAACATCCGACGTGGCAGATGGGGCCGAAGATCACCATCGATTCGGCCACCCTCATGAACAAGGGCCTCGAGGTGATCGAGGCGCACTGGCTCTTCGGCGTGTCGGCCGGCCAGATCGATGTCGTGGTGCATCCGCAGTCGATCGTCCACTCGCTGGTCGAGTTCACCGACGGCTCGATGCTGGGGCAACTGGGCACCACCGACATGCGGCTGCCGATCCAGTACGCCTTCTCCTACCCGGAGCGCTGGCACACCCCGGTGCCACCCCTCGACCTTGCCCGCGCCGGTAGCCTCGAGTTCCATCCCCCGGCGTGGGACGAGTTCCCCTGCCTGGGCCTGGCCTTCCGGGCGCTCGAGGCCGACCGCAGCCTGCCGATCGTGCTGAATGCGGCCAACGAGGTGGCGGTGGCGTCTTTCCTGGCAGGGCAGCTCGGCTTCACCGCGATTCCCGACGTGATCGCCGCCACGATGGATGCGCACCGCGCCACCGCCGTGGATACGCTGCCAGCCGTGCGGGCCGTGGACGCCTGGGCGAAAGCCCATGCCCTCGACCTCGTCCGGGTAGAATCGGAACAGAGGTAGTGCTTCGATGTTGACGACGCCGCTCGCGTTCGCGTTCGTGCTGGGCGTACTCGTGTTCGTGCACGAGCTGGGCCATTTCCTGCTGGCCCGCTGGCACGGCGTGAAGGTGCACACGTTCTCGCTCGGCTTCGGTCCGAAGCTGCTGTCGTTCAAGAAGGGCGACACGGAGTACTGCCTGAGCCTCATCCCGCTCGGCGGCTACGTGAAGATGGCCGGCGAGAACCCCGACGACAACCCGCAGGGCGCCAGCGACGAGTTCATGTCGAAGAGCAAGTGGCAGCGCTTCCAGATCCTGCTGGCCGGACCGGCCATGAACATGATTCTGGCGGTGCTGGTGCTGGCCGTCGTGCTGATGCAGGGCGACCGGGTGCTGGCGTTCCTGAGCAAGCCGGCCGTGATCGGCGTGGTGCATGCGGATTCGCCGGCGGCCGCCGCCGGCCTCGCCCCCGGCGACGAGATCGTGAAGATCAACGGCCGCACCATCTCGACCTGGGAAGAGCTCGACATGGCGGTGTCGTCGAAGCCCGACCTCGACGTGGACTTCGGCGTGCGCCGTGGCGACGCGGAGCGCACGATCACGGTGCGGCCGGCCACCACCAAGGTCTCGCTGCCGGCCGGCAGCACCTTCGAGGTCGGCACCATCGGCGTGCTGCCCGACATCTATCCCGTCATCGATGCCGTCAATCCCGGCGATCCGGCCGAGAAGGCCGGCGTGCAGCGCGGCGACAAGGTCAAGCGCATCGAAGGCACGCGGATGGTCGAGTCGCGCAACGTCTCCGAACTGCTGCGCACGCGCGGCGGCCAGCCGACGGCCATCGTCGTCGAGCGCGGCGGCAGCGAGCTGACGCTCACCGTCACGCCCGAGCCGCGCGGCGACACCGCCGTCATCGGCGTCACCCTGGGCAACGAGACGATCTCCTACATGCCGGGGCCGGTCGAGGCGCTGGGGCTGAGCGTGCAGCGCAACGTGCAGACCGCCGGACTCATCCTGCGCACGCTGGGCGAGCTCTTCACGGGACAGGCCTCGCCCAAACAGCTCATGGGGCCGGTCGGGATCGCCACGCTCTCGGGCGAGTCGGCGCGCCGCGGCTGGGTGGATCTCTTCGCGTTAATGGCGTCGATCAGCCTCAACCTGGGTCTGCTGAACCTGCTGCCGATTCCCGTGCTCGACGGCGGCCACATGGCCATCATGGGCATGGAGGCGATCGCGCGCCGCGACTTCTCGCTGGCAGTGAAAGAGAAGATGCTGTTTGCGGGCTTCGTGCTGATCATGGCCTTGATGGTGACGGTCATCTACAACGACCTCACGCGCGTCGCCTGGATCGAGCGCCTGATGCCGTGGCGCAATTAGGGCGGGTGACGGTGACGTCGCTGGGGCATTGACAGTCGGATCAGTAGAGAATACACTCCTGATCAGGAGTCATCCATGACGGCTGTTCCTCTGCGGTATCCGGCCACCCGGTACCAGGCCGACCTGCCGGTCGATCTCGGCACGATGGCCGCCCGCGAGCGGTTGTCGGCGCCGGCGCTCAAGACGTTTTTCGCCATCATGGCGCGCTGGAAGGTGCGCGATGAAGACGCCCGGGCGCTGCTTGGCGGCGTCACCAACGGCCCCTTCTACGAGATGAAGCGGCAGCCCGGCCGCGTGCTCGACGTCGATCGGTTGACCCGCGTGTCGTATCTCATCGGCATCTTCAAGGCGCTCAACATCCTGCACGGCGAGGCGCTGGCCGACCAGTGGGTGCACCTCGCCAACCGCCATCCGCTCTTTGCCGGCCAGACGCCGCTGACGTTCATGAGGCAGGGCGGCCTGCCGGCCATGCAGACCGTGCGCCGGCTGCTCGATGCGCGCCGCGCCGGCTGATGACGCCGCCGCTCGCGCTGGTCCGGCAGTACGACACGCATCGACTTATTCCTTCGCGCTACGTGTCCGGGGGCGACAGCGTGCTGGCGGTGCTGGCCGAAGACGACGCCCACCTGCAGGCCATCTTCGAGCTCGACGCCGCGACCAACGATCGCCTGCTGGCCGAGCACTCGCGCCTGCCCGGCATCGGCCCCGAGGAACTGGTGTTCGGGGTGCCCAACGCGGCCGTGGTCAACGCCTCGTTCTGCCATGCGCACCCGCTCGGCGCCCGCTTCAGCGGCCCCGATCGCGGCGCCTGGTACGCGGCCTTCGAGGTCGAGACGGCGCAGGCCGAGGTGGCGTTCCACAAGACGGTGCAACTGGCCGAAATCGACCGCTTCGAGGATTCGATCACCTACGACGACTACCTCGCGGACTTCAGCGCCAGCTTCCACGACCTGCGCAAGGCCCGAGGCGCGCTACGCGCGTGCCTCGACCCCGACAGCTACGTGCCGTCGCAGCAACTGGCCGAAGAACTGCTGACCGCCGGCTCGCTCGGTGTCGTCTATCCGAGCGTCCGCCACGACGGCGGCATCTGCGTGGCGTGCTTCCGTCCGGCGCTGGTCGTGAACGTCCGCAAGGCGCGCACCTGGCGCTTCACGTGGAGCGGCACGCCGACGCCGAAGATCGCGCTCGAACGTCCGCGCCCGTGAGCGCCTACTGCCGGCGCAGGACCTTGCCGGATCTCGTGCCGGTGTGGGTGCCTTCGTCGAGCACCACCTGGCCGTTCACGATCACCGTGTCGATGCCCTGCGGATAGCTGAACGGGTTCTCGAAGGTGGCGGTGTCGCGTACGGTGGCCGGATCGAAGATCACCAGATCCGCCCACTTGCCGGCGGCAATGGTGCCGCGGTCGGGGAGGTTCAGCATGCCGGCGGGCAACGACGTCATCTTGCGAACCGCCTCTTCGAGCGGGATGACCTTTTCATCGCGGACGTATTTGCCGAGCACCCGCGGGAAAGTGCCGAAGTTGCGCGGATGCGGCACGCCGGATCGCAGCGGGCCTTCGATCGAGAGCGCCGAGCCGTCCGACCCGATGCCCACCCACGGCTGGCGCAGCGCCAGCTTCACGTCGCCTTCCGCCATGATGAAGTAGACGCACGAGACGCTGCCGCGCGTCTCCACCAGCAGGTCGAAGACGAAGTCGAACGGGTCTTTGCCGGCGGCTTTGGCGGCGTCCGCCACCCGCATGCCTTCGTACTTGCGATTCGGCGACTGGTCGGTCGTGGCGACACCCCGCGTGCGGCCGATCGACGCCAACTGCACGTTGGCCCAGGTGCCGGCCGACTGGTAGCGGTTGTCCCACTCGGCGCTCGTGTCTTCCATGTCGCGGCGGACGCGCGTGCGCATGCGGCGGTCCGACAGGCGCTCGACCATCTTGTCGGCGCCGCCGTCCATCACCCACTGCGGCAGGGTCGCGGTGAGGCTGGTGCTGCTGGCGACGTAGGGATAGATGTCGGCGGTGAGTTTCACGCCGCGCGCGTGCGCGGCCTCGACCAGCTCGACCACTTCTTTCATCCGGCCGAAGTTGGCCTGCCCGGTGACCTTGATGTGGAACACGTGCACCGGGATCTTCGCGCCCTCGCCGATGGCGATGGCTTCGCCGATGCCGTCACGCAGCTTCTTGCCGTCGTGCCGCAGATGCGAGGCGTAGCGGCCGCCCAGCGCCGCGGCCGGCGTCGACAGCGCGATGAGCTCGTCGAGCGTCGCAAACGCGTTGGGCGGATAGATGAGGCCGGTCGAGACGCCGGCAGCGCCCTGCTGCATCGACGCGGTGACGAGATCCTGCATCCGCTTGAGTTCCTCGGCGGTGGGCGGGCGGTTGTCGTTGCCGACGACCAGCTCGCGTGCCGTCCCGAGCCCGACATAAGAGATGAGGTTGACCGAGATGCCCTGCTTCTCGAGCAGCCCGAAGTAGCCGGCGAAGTCGGTCCATGGCTGGACGTTGGTGGCCGCCGCCTGCGGCGCAATCGATCCGGACTCGCCGATGACCTCGGTGGTCACGCCCTGGCGGATCTTGCTCTGGGCGTTGCCGTCGGTGAAGAGCGGCATGTCCGAGTGGGAATGCGTGTCGATGAAGCCCGGCGCCACGACGCGGCCCTTCGCGTCGATGACGCGCTTGGCCCGCGCGACGTAGGCGTCGACGCCGGCTGGTGCCACGACATCAACGACGTGGTCCCCGACCACCACGACCGCGCCGTCGCGGGCCGGCGTGCCGGTGCCGTCGATGATGCGCGCGTTGGTGATGACGAGGTCCACCGGCGGTATGGGCGCCGGCTGGCTGCAGGCAGCGACCGCACACAACGAGGCGAACGCGGTCGCCCGCAAGACGGCACGAATCGACACGGGCATGCGGAAGACTCCTTCGAGCGACGGACTACTGGAAATGCGCGCGGATGGCGTCCACGAGAGCGGGAATCGACGGCAGCGCCGGCACGATCGCGGGCTCCACGCCCAGCCGTCGCACGGCGTCGGTGGCGGCCGGCCCGACGGTGGCCACCGTCGTGTGCGCCAGCAGATCGGCCACCTGCTCCTCGCCGTAGAGCGTCGCGAACGAGCGCACCGCGGCGGCGCTCGTGAACGTCACGACGTCGACGCGGCGCTGCAGGAGCTGGCCGTAGACGTCGAGCTCGGGGTTGTCGTC
>JANNIB010000191.1:0-18662 GCA_031404695.1 Acidobacteriota bacterium | reverse complement strand
CCGGACACCCAGGGCCGCGGCCGCCACATCCTCGTAGTGGACGATGAACCCGAGATCGTCGCCGTCATCGCCACCGGGTTGCGCCGCCTGGGCTACCAGGTCACGACCGCCACCGACCCGCGTGAGGCACTGGCGACCTTTACCGCCGAGCCGTCGCGAATCGACGCCGTGCTCTCCGACCTGTCGATGCCGCACCTGTCAGGGGCGGCGCTGGGCCGGCGGATGCTCGACCTGCGGCCCGACATCCCGATCGTGCTCTTCACCGGCTACAGCGCCGAGCTGAGCCTCGACGAAGCCCGCGTGGCCGGCTTTCGGGCCGTGCTCAACAAGCCCATGAGCCTGTCGGTGCTTGCCGAGTGGCTGCATCGGGTGTTGCCGGCGCCGACGCCCGCCTGACCGCGGGTGTTACTCCGCCGCCAGCGTCACCGCCGGATCGACGCGCAGGGCCCGCCGGGCCGGCGCCGCCGTCGCCAGCAGGGCTGCCAGCATCAGCAGGGCGACGGCCGCGACGATCGACAGCGGTTCGAGGCCGCCCACGTCGGCGACCTCGCTGGCCAGCACGCGGCCGAGCCACGCCGCACCGGCCAGCCCTACCGCCAGTCCGATGCCGACGACGATCGCGCTCTCGCGCAGCACGAGACTGGCGATCGCCGACGCCGAACCGCCGAGCGCCATGCGGATGCCGATCTCGCGGGTACGCTGAGCCACCAGAAACGCCAGCACGCCGTAGAGGCCAAGCGCCGAAAGCCCCAGCGCCAGGCCGCCGAAGGCCAGCGCCAGCGTCATCGTGGCGCGTCGGGCGCGCAGTGACTCATCGACGCGCGCGCGCATGACCTGCACGTCGAAGAGCGGCAGCCGCGGGTCAATCGAGGCCAGCACGCGGCGCAGATCGGTTTCGACCACCGACGGCGCGGCCGCGCTCTGCACCGTGACCACAATAGACGCCGGGACGTTCTGTCCGAACGGAAAGTAATAGCAGCCCACGGCATCCCGCGGCGTCACCAGCGCGTGCTGCTTCACGCTCGTCACGACGCCGACCACGCGGAAGCGGAACATGTTCTCGGGTGTGGGATTGGCCAGCGCGTCGGCCGATCGCGGCTGCAGGAGGTAGCGGCCCACGGCGTCGCGGCCCGGCCAGAAGCGCTCGGCCAGCCGCTCGTCCACGATCACGACCGGCTCGCTGTTCGCGACCTCGCTGCCGTCGAAGGTCCGGCCGGCGATGGCGGGAATCCCCATCGACTCGAAGTAGCCGGGTGCGACGCGGATCTGATCCGGCGAGACGAAGCTCTGCCCCGGGGAGGGCGTCCACCCTTCGGGGAACGCCACGCTGTCGCTGCGGTTGGTGCCGAACGGGATGTTGGTCGTCGCGCCGGCCGCGTCGGTGCCAGGCACGGCGCGCACCTGGTCGAGCAGACGCTGGATGAACGCAAGCCGGGCGGCATCGGTCGGATAGGCCGCCTGCGGCAGCGCGACGGCCGCGGTCACGACCGAGGTCCGGAACCCGGTGTCGACAGCGAGGAGCCGCCGGAAGCTCGTGAAGAGCACGCCGGCGCCCACCAGCAGCATGCAGGCCACGGCCACCTGCCCCACCACCAGCGCCTGGCGGAGGCGGCGGGTCGTGCGGCTCCCGGTGCGGCTGCGGCCGTCGTCGCGCAGCACCGCCGCCGTGGTGTCGGTGCCGACCGACCGCATCGCCATCAGTCCGAGCGCGACGCCGACGAACACGGTGAGGGCGGCGGCGTAGGCCCAGACGCGCGGGTCGAGCGTGACCGTCCGGCCGGCCGGTACCAGCGCCAGCCCGGCAGCGGGCACGCCCCGGACGAGCGCCCACGCCAACCCGACCCCGATGACACCACCCACGGCGGCCAGCGTCAGGTGTTCGGTGACCAGTTGCAGGCGCACGCGGCCCGGCGCCGCCCCGAGCGCCAGCCGCGTCGCGATCTCGCCGCGCCGTGCCGTGGAGCGCGCCAGCGTCAGCGCGGCGAGATTCACGACGCCGATGAGCAGCACGCACGCCACCCCGCCCCAGAGCAGGTAGAGCGGGCGCCGCACATCGGCTACCAGCACATCGACGACGGTGATGGCGACCGAGCGGAAACCCGCCTCGATGAGCACCTGCTTCAGCGCCGGAAAGCGCTCAAGGTTCGCGGCGTTGAGGGCGTCGAGCTGCGCCTGCACCTGCCCCACCGAGGTGCCGTCAGCGAGCCGCCCGGCATGGATCCAGCTGTTGTTGTGCCGCGAGTCGTCGGCGCGCTCCTCCGCCGTGAACGCCGCCGGCAGCCACAAGACCACTTCGTCGTCGTAGAAACGGAAATCGCGGGGCATCACGCCGACGATCTCGTGCGGCACGCTGCCGATCGTGAGCGCCTGCCCGATGACGTCCGGGGCCGCGCCGAAGCGGCGACGCCAGAGCGCGTCGCTGAGCACCACTTTGCGGTGTTGCCCATCTTCCCCTTCGCTGTCGGTGAAGGTGCGCCCCAGGGCGGCCTGCGTGCGCACCATAGGGAACAGCGTCGGCGTGGTGGTCATCGCGTCGAGCCGCTCGGCGGCCTGGTCGCCCACGCTCACGCCGTGCACGCGAAACAGCGCCTGCTCGGCGAGCGCGGGCACGGCCGTGCGCCGATCGAAGTAATCGGGCACGCCAGAGTTGCCACCGGCGTTGGCGGCGGCACCGGCGTTGGGATACTGGTTGCCCACCTGGATGAGCGCGTGCGGCTCCGGCACGTCCACGGCATCGAGCAGCACGGCGTTGACCAGCGTGAAGACGACGACGTTAGCGGCCAGGCAGGCGGCGAGCGTGAGCACGGCCGCGGCAGTGAACGTGCGATCGCGGCGGAACGACCGCCCGGCGAAGCGCAGGTCGCGGCCGACCCCGGTCGCCAGGCGCCAGAGCCCACTGCCGCGCGCCTTGTCGGGCGGGGGTGGGAGCGCCGGCTGATGTTGCGGGTCCGCCGCCGTGCGCCGCGAGTCGAGTTCTTCGCGCCACTCAGCCATGTGCCACTCCTGCAATGCGGTTCACGGCCGCGGCGAGCACCTTCCAGCCCCCGCGCTGCTCGGCCAGCGTCGACCGTCCGGCCGGCGTGAGCGCGTAGGCGCGGCGGCGATGTTCGGTCGGCGCCTCGGAACCAGCGGCCGCGGATCCAGGTGCCCGTGCAGAAGGTTACGAGGTGAGCGCGCGGAAGGTTTCCGGTCCCACGTTCACGGCGCGGGCGAAGCCGTCGACGTAGCGGCCGCGGCCGAGCTCGAGCGCACAGACTTGGAAGTCCGGCAGGGAGAGCGTCATCGCCGCGGCCGGGAAGCGGTCCACGAGCCGATCGGCCGCCGCCGCGAACCCGGTCGAATCGCGCGGCACCACGCGCACCGTCGCCTGCACCGTGAGGCGCGGAATCTGCATGGGGTCGCGCTCCGGCGTCGCCGGCACGTGCACGGCCACGCCGACCACAGCGCCGTCGACGAGGCCACGGGTGTGGCGGGCCAGGCCCGATGCCTGGACCAAAACGGCTGCATAGTCGACGGTCGCGACAAACGGGAGGAGGGCCGCCACCGGCACGCCGTCCACCACCACCGCCAGCGTCAGCACCCGTTCGGTGTCGAGGAGCGTGCGCAGGGCCAGGAGAACGGCGGCATCCATGACCACATCCTACGCCCGGGCGCGTTGAATCGGAATTCCCCCGCCGGCCCGGATGAATCCGCACCCGTCGCCGGTCCGTGGTGGCTTCTCCCCGAGGAATCGGCTGACGCCGGCTGGCAATGTCCTTGCTGCCGATCGCATCGGAGGAGGTACGGGCGCGCATCAGGGCGCGTCGCGGACAACGGCCATGAATGAAACCCGCTACGGGCTCCGCGTCGAGTTGCCGGTGCCCTTCGACACCGCAGTCGCCCGTGCGACCGACGCCCTCAAGACCCAGGGCTTCGGCGTGCTCACGATCATCGACATCCGCCAGACACTGAAGCAGAAGCTCGACCGCGACTTCCGGCGTTACGTCATCCTCGGGGCCTGCAATCCGGTGCTGGCAGACAAGGCGCTGCACGCCGAACTCGACATCGGCCTGCTGCTTCCCTGCAATGTCATCGTCTACGAGCGGGGCGACCACGACTCGACGGTCGCGGCCATGGCGCCGTTGCCGGCGATGGGGATGATCGGAAATCCCGAGCTGGAAGCGGTGGCCGCCGAAGCCGACGCGCGTCTGCGCGCGGTGCTGGCCCAGCTTGAGAAGGGCGCCCCGCCGCTGCTCACGCCCGGGCAGGCCATGACCGGCCCTGGGGTGTGACGGCCATCCACGCGGCCTCAGTCAGATTCAAGGAATGCGGGCGATGGCCGATTATCGACGCATGCTCGGCGCCATCGGCTACGGCCTGCAGGGCCTCACCGCCGGATTCGACCGTCTCGACCGCGCGGCCGCGGCCGTCGCCCGCGACGGCGGCAGTGATGGGTTCGCCGCGAATGCCGTCGAGTTGCTGCGCGCCAGGCAGGATGTGCGCGTCAGCGTCGCCGTGCTGCGCGCGGCCGACGCGATGACCGGCACGCTCCTCGACGTCTTCGCCTGACCGCACGCCCGGCTGTCGTACGATGAAGTGCACCTGAGGCCGAGCGCGCCGTCAGGGACGGAGGCCGGATGCCACACCTCATCGAACGTGCCGCCACCGGCCGGGCCAAATGCCGGGGCTGCGGCGCCGCGATTGCCAAGGGCGAGTTGCGCGTCGGCGAGGCCGTGCCGAACCTGTTCGCCGACAAGGACGGGGCCGAGGCGACTCACTGGTACCACCCTCGATGCTCCGCCTTCCGGCGCCCGGAGACGTTTCTTCAGGCCGCCGACACCTGGACGGAGCCGTGGCCCGACCGCGACGCGCTCGTCTCCGCGGCGGCCTTTGGCGTCGCGCATCATCGCCTGCCCCGCCTCGACCGCGCCGAGCGGGCGCCCTCGGCGCGCGCGTCGTGTCGCGCCTGCCGCGTGGCGATCCCGAAAGACCACTGGCGCATCGCGCTGCTCTTCTGGCAGGACGGCCGGTTCGCGCCGGCGGGCTTCATTCACGCGGGCTGCGCCGCCGCCTACTTCGAGACGACCGACCTCCTCGAACGGTTGCGGTACACCACGCCTGCCCTCGCCGGCACCGACCTCGAGGAGCTCGTGCAGGCCCTCGCCGCCGGCCCGCCATCCCCGGCGCCCGGCCGCACCGCGACCTGACGCCGTCGAGGCCGTGCCCGGCGCGACAAACGAAAACGGCCGCCGGATACCCGGCGGCCGTCTGCGCGATGGCGATGACGCCCGGCCACCACGCGCCACACGACGTGACGCGCCTTACCGGGTGGTGGTCAGTTCAGGTCGAAGCGATCGAGCGTCATCACTCGCGCCCAGGCGCGGGCGAAGTCGTGCACGAACTTCTCGCGGGCATCGGCCATGGCGTAGACCTCCGCCACGGCGCGCAGCTCGGTATTCGAGCCAAACAGCAGATCGACCGGCGTCGCCGTCCACTTGACCGCACCGGTGGTGCGATCCTTCCCGTCGTAGAGCCCCTCGGTGGCCGACTTGCTCCACTCAGTGGACATATCGAGCAGGTTGACGAAGAAGTCGTTGCTCAGCGTGCCCGGCTTCGCTGTGAACACGCCGTGCTTGACCTGGCCGGCGTTGGCATCGAGCACGCGCAGGCCACCAACGAGCGCTGTCATCTCCGGCACGGTCAGCGTGAGCAGGTTGGCGCGATCGACCAGCGCCTCGGCCGGCGACAGCTTCTGGCCGGCGCGGTAGTAGTTGCGGAAGCCATCGGCGGCCGGTTCGAGGAACGCGAACGACTGCGCGTCGGTCTGCGCCGCGGTGGCGTCGGTGCGGCCGGCCGCGAACGGCACGGCCACGGTCACACCGGCGTTCTTCGCCGCCTGTTCAACGGCCGCGGTGCCGCCGAGCACGATCACATCGGCCAGCGACACCTTGCGCGCCGACTGGCCATTGAACGCCTGCTGGATCGCCTCGAGCCGCGACGCGACCTTGCTCACCTCGGCCGGTGTGTTGACCGCCCAGTCTTTCTGCGGCGCCAGACGCAGGCGCGCGCCGTTGGCGCCGCCGCGCATGTCGGTGCCGCGGAAGGTCGATGCCGACGCCCACGCCGTGCGCACGAGTTCCGGCACGGTGAGCCCCGACGCGAGAATCCGCGTCTTCAGATCGGCGATGTCGGCGGCATTGATGGCGGGGCCCGGCGCGCGAGGCAACGGATCCTGCCAGACGAGTTCCTCCTGCGGCACTTCAGGACCGAGGTAGCGCGAGCGCGGCCCGAGGTCGCGGTGCGTCAGCTTGAACCACGCCTTCGCGAACGCGAGCTGGAACTGGGCCGGGTTCTCGTGAAAGCGCTTCGAGATCTTGCCGTATGCCGGATCGAAGCGCAGTGCCAGGTCGGTCGTGAACATCATCGGCGCGTGACGCTTGGTGCGGTCGTGCGCGTCGGGCACGCGCGCGCCACCCTGGCCGTTGGCAGGGATCCACTGGATGGCGCCGGCCGGGCTCTTCGTCTGCACCCATTCGAAGCCGAACAGGTTGTCGAAGAACTCGTTCGACCACGCGGTCGGATTGGCCGACCAGGCCCCCTCGAGACCACTCGTCACCGTGTCGCCAGCGTTGCCCTTGCCGCAGCGATTGGCCCAGCCCAGGCCCTGCTGATCGACAGCGGCGGCGGCAGGCTCCGGGCCGACGCACTTCGACGGATCGTAGGCGCCGTGGGCCTTGCCGAAGGTGTGCCCGCCGGCGATGAGCGCCACCGTCTCTTCGTCGTTCATCGCCATGCGGCCGAACGTGTCGCGGATGTCGCGCGCGGCGGCCAGCGGATCGGGCTTGCCGTTGGGGCCCTCGGGGTTCACGTAGATGAGGCCCATCTGCACGGCCGCCAGCGGATTTTCGAGCTGGCGATTGCCGGTGTAGCGCTCGGAGGCCATGAACTTCTTCTCGGGGCCCCAGTAGACGAGATCCGGCTCCCAGTCGTCGCTGCGGCCGGCCGCGTAGCCGAACGTCTTGAAGCCCATCGACTCGAGCGCGACGTTGCCCGAGAGCACCATCAGGTCAGCCCACGAGATCTTCTGACCGTACTTCTGCTTCACCGGCCACAGCAGCCGCCGCGCCTTGTCGAGGTTGGCGTTGTCGGGCCAGCTGTTTTCGGGCCCGAGCCGCTGCTGCCCGCCACCGGCGCCGCCGCGGCCATCGCCCACACGGTAGGTGCCGGCGGCGTGCCATGCCAGGCGGATGAAGAACGGACCGTAGTGTCCGTAGTCGGCCGGCCACCAGGCCTGCGAGGTCGTGAGGGCCTTCCGGATGTCGGCCTTGGCCGTGTTCAGGTCGAGCGTGGCGAACGCTTTCTTGTAGTCGAAGTCCTTGTCGAGCGGGTTCGACTCGGCCCCGTGCTGGCGCAGGGGCGACAGATCGAGCTGGTTGGGCCACCAGAATTGGTTGGACTGCCCTGCGCCTTGAGCGCGGACCGCATCGGCCGAGCCCAGGGTCAGCATCGTCACCGCAACCGCGACCAGCGACGTCATGAGTTTCTTGTGCATGGAATTTCCCCTAACGCGAGCGACGAGAGAGCCCGGACGTAGCGTCTGAGCCAACGTAAAGTGTGCGCTTCTGATCAGCCGGGGTCAAAGACATCATTTGAGTCACGGTGATAGTCTTTGGCTATGGATCTGCTCGCCCAGCTTCCCGTCTCGCTGCGACAGCTGCAATACCTGGTGGCGGTGGCCGACCTGGGCGGATTCCGGCGCGCAGCCGATGCGTGCCACGTCTCGCAGCCGTCGTTGAGCGCGCAGGTCGCGCAGGCTGAGGCGGCGCTGGGGGTGCGGGTCTTCGAGCGCGACCGTCACCGGGTGCGGATGTCGGCCCCTGGCCAGCAGGTCGTGGCACAGGCGCGGGCCGTGCTCGTGGCCGCCGGCGACCTCCGGGAACTCGGCCGGCAGCTCGCCGACCCGTTCACGGGCACCCTGCACATCGGCGTCATCCCCACCATCTCGCCCTATCTGCTGCCTGAGATCGCACCGGTCCTCGTGCGCGCCTACCCCCGCCTGACGATCGTATGGAGCGAAGACCGCACCGGCGGCCTCGTGCGCCAGGCCACCGACGGCGCCATCGACGCGGCGATCCTGGCCCTCGAGGCCGATCTGGGCACGCTGGACCACGCGCCCCTGCTGCGTGATGCGTTCGTGCTGGCGGCACCGGAAGGGCATCCGCTGGCCGCGCCGCGGGGCGTCGCCACCGTCGCCGAGCTCGCCAATGCGCGCGTGCTCGTGCTCGACGATGGCCACTGCTTCCGTGACCAGGCCTTGCAGCTCTGCACGCGCAGCGGGGCGCGGGAGGCCGACTATCGCGCGACCAGCCTCTCGACACTGGTGCAGATGACCAGTGCGGTCGGCGGCGTCACGTTGCTGCCGACCATCGCCGTGCCGGTCGAGAACCGGCGCGGGCAACTGGTGACGCGTCCCTTCGTGGCGCCCGGCCCCGGACGCACGATCGCGCTGGCCTGGCGGAAGGTGTCGGCGCTGGCGTCCGCGTTGACGCAGGTGGCGACGACGATCCGGGACGCGCTCGACGCCGGGCTCCCGCCGAAGGCAGACTGGACCAGGTCCCATGGCACGCGAGCAACGGCCGCACACGGCACGCGATCTCGACGCCGCCGTTGACGCCACCGAGTGGCGGGTGAAAAGCGGCGCGCGACAGCGCCGGCGCGCCACCACGCGCTGACGACTTGCGCTATCCTCCGCGCATGCCACGCCTTCCACTCGGCCGTCGCGCCCGCGCGGCCCTCGCCTGCGCGCTCGGGCTATCGGTGTCCCTGGTCGGTCTGTCGAACGCGCCGCTGGCCGGTGACGCGGCCGACACGCAGATTCCAGCGCTCGCCGGGGTGCCGGTCTTCACGGTCGATCCGGGGTGGCCGGTACTGCCGCCCGACTGGACGTGGGGCCAGGTGATCGGCATCTTCGCCGACCGCCGCGGTCACGTCTGGACCTCGAACCGCAGCCGCATCTCGGAGTGGGATCCACAGGGGCGCCTGGTGCAGTCGTGGGACGCTCGCGGGCCCAACGGCAACTGGAGCACCATTCACGGCCTGTTCGTGGACCACAACGGCTTCGTGTGGACCAACGCGCGTGAGAGCCACCTGACGGTGAAGTTCACGCGCACCGGCCAGGTGGCGCTGGTCATCGGGAAGTTCAACACGACCGGTGGCAGCAACGACCAGGCGCTGATGGGCCGTCCGTCCGAGATCTGGGTGGACCCTGCCGACAACGAGGTGTTCGTGGCCGACGGCTACGGCAACCGCCGCATCGTGGTGTTCGACGGCGCCACCGGCGCGTACCTGCGGCACTGGGGCGCCTACGGCAAGCGGCCCGAAGATCCGCCGCCTCCGCCGCCAGGCGCGCCCGACCCGGGTGCCCCGCCACGCTCGCCCGCCACGGCCGCGCCGGCCCCGCCCGGGCAATTCCGCATCCCGCATGGCATCACCGGCTCGCGCGACGGGCTCCTCTATCTGGCCGACCGCGGCAACAACCGCCTTCAGGTGTTCCGCCAGAACGGCGAGTTCGTACGCGAGCGGATTCTGCGCCCGCTCTGCGGCGCGCAGGAACAGGCGACGTGGGTGCCGAAGCGTCCGTGCGGGGTGGAAGCGGCGTTTTCGGTCGCGCTGTCACACGACGCGCCGCAGAGCTACCTCTATGTCGCCGACGGCGGCACGCACGTCGTCACGGTGCTGCGTCGAAGCGACCTCGAGGTGGTCGATGAATTCGCCGGACCAGGCGTGGCTTCCGGCCAACTCGGACGTCCCCACAACCTCACCGTGGACCCGGCGGGAAACCTCTATGTGGCGGAAGCGGCTGGCCCGAAGGTGACGCACCCGACGACCGGTGCGCAGGTAGGTGCGGGCTCACGCGCGCAGAAGTTCAGGTTCACGGGGGTCACTCCCGCACGATAGTTGCCGCGGCTGCCGCCGACCAGACCCGCAAGCTCCATCGGCGAGGGCCGAGAGGCGACGTCTCATTCGGCGCACGCACGAACGGCCGTTGGTTGCGGGCGCGATCGGCCGGATCTGGAGGGTGCCCCTGGGCCGCCTGCCTACGCGCCTGTCAGCCGTTGAGCCGCAGCTCACGAAAGAGCCATGCCCTTGCCATCCGCCACTCGCGCTTGATCGTTCGGGTGGAACATCCCATGACATGCGCCGCCTCCTCAACCGACAGCCCGGCGAAGAATCGCAGCTCGACGATCCGCTTCTGGTCGGCATCGCGTTCCCCCAGCCGCTCGAGGGCCCGGTCGATCGCCAGCACGTCCGACAAAGGCGCGCCGAGCGACGCCGGGTCGGCGGTGAGAGCGGACAGCGAGACCGTCACCGCGCCACCGCCGCGCTTGGCTGCCAGGCGCGTCCGCGCGTGCTCCACCAGGATCCGCCGCAGCATGGTCGCGGTAGTCGCGAAGAACTGCGCCCGGTTGCTCCACATGGCGTGGCGTTGATCGACGAGCTGCAGGAAGAGCGCGTGCACCAGCTCGGTGGGATCGAGCGACTGTCCGTCACGCTCCTTGCGCAGCTGCCGAGCGGCGATCCGGCGCAACTCGCCGTACACCAGTGGCAACATGCGATCGAGCGCATCGCGGTTGCCCTGGCTCCACTTGACGAGCAGCGGAGTGATATCGGCCGAAGATGGCGCGCGTGGGCTCATGGGAGCCCAGCGGCTCTTGCGAGTCGCTGGAACCGGGGGTCCTGCCGGATGCGGTCGTAGAGCGGCTCCACGGCGAGGTAGGCAACGTTGTTGGCGCGTTCGCGATGCGACTGTTCGAGCCACTCGAACGCCCGGTCCGTGTCTCCGAGGGCGACGTAGGCGTTGGCGATCGCTCCCGACGACACGTACTTCTCCCGTCGCTCGAACAGCGCGCGATCGAGGAGCTTCCGGGCGTCGAGACGACGGCCGGCGAGCGCGTAAATCTGGGCCAGGGCGACGCGGCTGGTGGCGCTGTCGTTGGTCAGGCGCACCACGGTCGCGAGTTCTCTGATTGCGTCCTCGTGACGATTGGCCCGCTCGTAGGCGTCGCTCAGCCGGGTGTGGACCTGGACGTAGCCGGCATGCAGCGGGAGCGTCTTCACGTACTGCGCGATGGCCTCGTCGTTGCGGCGAGCCATGTACAGCACCCAGCCCACATTGGTGTTGACGACGGGCGACAGCGGGTCGAGGTCGCGCGCGATGGTGACTTCTCGAATCGCGTCGTCGAGTCGCAGCCGCGACGACAGCAGGTTCGCGTACCAGACGCGGGCGAGGGCGTTGCTGGGGTTGAGGGCGATGGCGCGGCGCAACGACTGCTCCGCGGCGTCCCACTCCCAGTTGTAGTGCTGGACGTAGCCGAGCGTCGCATGCGCCTCGGCGAGACCGGCATCGATCTGGAGCGCCCTGATGGCGGCCTCGGACGCCCGCGGCCGCCACTGCTGCGGCGATCCCCCGCCCACCATCACGGTGCCGAGCAGGTTATAGCAGTCGGCGAGCGCCGCGTAGGCCGGTGCATACGTGGGATCGAGCGTGAGCGCGGTCTGAAACTCGGCAACGGCCTCGCGCAGCGACCCCTCGGTGCGCTGATTCCAGTGGTAGCGGCCCTTGAGGTACGCCTCGTAGACCTCCGGATCGACGGCACGCGCCGTCGAGAACCGCGCGCGGTCGCCCTCCTCCAGCTCCACGGCACTGACGCGCGAGACGGCGGTGGCGATCGTGCCGTGGAGGGCCTGCAGGGTGCGGATCGGGCGCTCGTACACCTCGGCCCAGATCACCCGGCCCGTGCCCGCCTCGAGCAGCTCGGCCGCGATTCGCACGCCATCGGAGGCGCGCGACACCGAGCCTCGCAGGACGAGGGTGGCGCCGGTCTCTCTGGCCACGTCGGGTACTGCGCCTGGCCGGTTCTTGTAGCGCATCGTCGTGGCCGCGGAGATGACGCGCATGCTGTCTATTCGTCCGAGTTCCGCGATCAGGCCCTCCGTCAATCCGAAGGCGAAGAACGGCTGGGGTGGCCCGGTGGACGTGTCATTGAACGGCAGCACTGCGAGCACGCGTGGCGTCTCGGCGGACGGGGGCGGCAGGACGCCGGTGACGAAGGCTCCGCTGGCGGCCGCGGCAACCAGCGCACCGGCGGCCTTGCGTCGAGCCGCCCGGCTCCACCCCGTCCAGGCTGCTGCCGGTTGGCGCGCCGCGCCACTGATGGCGTCGAGTGCGTCCCTGACCTCGGCCGCGCTCTGGAAGCGCCTGCGTGGATCCTTGACGAGACACCCGTCGATCACGCGGCGTAACCCTGGCCCGACCGTCGGAGGCAGCCGACGGGGTGCGTCGTGCAGGATGGCATTGGCGGTTTCGAACGGCGTCGTCCCGCTGAACGGCACGACGCCGCCGACCATTTCGTACAACATCACCCCGAGGGCCCAGAGATCGGACCGGGCATCGACGGGCTGGCCGTGCAGGACTTCGGGCGCGATGTGGGTGAGCGTGCCGGCGACCGACGGGTCCGACAGGATGGCGCCCGGCGACGTGGACGCCGCAGCCGGGTCCACCCGCCGCGACAGGCCGAAGTCGAGCACCTTGACCTGCCCGTCGCGCGTGAGGGCCACGTTCGACGCCTTCAGGTCGCGATGGATGACGCCCCTGCGATGGGCGTGGTCGAGCGCCGCAGCGATCTGCATCCCCCACCGGATGACGTCGGCGCTCGCCGGCGGAGACCGTCGGATGACCTCGCGCAGCGTGTCGCCCTCGATGAACTCGAGCACGATGAACGGCAGGCCGTCGACGTCCTCGACTTCGTGCACGCCGCAGACGTGGGGATGACCGAGCCTCGAGGCATGCCGGGCCTCGAGCAGCAGCCGGCGGCCAGCCTGGGCGTCGTCCGGGTCGCTCACGAACTTGATGGCCACGGTCCGGTCGAGCCGGGTATCGCGCGCCTTGTACACCTCGCCGATGCCGCCGGCCCCCAGAAACTCGATGATCTCGTAGCGCCCCAGCACGGCGCCGGGCGCGAGCCGCGGCGTGAATGGCCGGACCGGGCCGGCGGCGATCAGGGCCGCTGCCGGCCCTTCCATGAAGCTGCCGGCTTCGGCGTCGCTCGCCAGCAGCGAGGCGACCTCGTCCCTCAGGCCGTGGTCGGCTCCGCAGGCAGCGGCCAGAAAGGCGTCGCGCTGGCCCGGCGGCAGCTCGAGCGCAGCCAGGAACAGATCCTTCCGGCGTCTCCATGGGCCAGAAACGGCTCCTTCCATGTCCAGTGCAGCCGGCCGAGTATAGCGGCCACGCAGGCCCGACACAAGGGAGCGTGGCCCCGTTTCCCCGCCGTTTCCGCGTAAGGGAGGGTCGACACCTTTCACCGGGGGGAACCATGCACGCAAGGGGCTGGCCGATAACCACCATTGGGCTCGTACTGGCCGCGGTCGTGACCGCGAGCGTCGCCTCCCTGGCGGAGGACCGCGTGAGCGGCCTCATCACGCGGACTTACGTAATCGTCGAGGACACGGAACTGACCGGAGACGTCACGTGTGATGTCACCGGCGCGCCGTGTTTCTCGTTCGGGGCGCCGGGCGTCGCGCTGCGTCTCAACGGCTACACCATCACCGGGAAGGCCGACCCGGTCACCGGCTGCGGCGGCACCGTGACCCCGGCCGAGTTCGGCATCACGACCGGTGGACGGGCCGATGTCTCGATCCAGGGTCCCGGGCTCGTCCAGCGATTCCGCAACTCGGGCGTCGTGGTGTCGGCCTCGAGGAACGCGCGCATCCAGGGCCTCACCTCGTCCACCAACTGCGCGGCTGGCATCATCGTGCAGGCCACGTCCTTCGACACCATCGTCGAGAACAACGTCGCGGTCCGCAACGGCTCATCGGCGCCGGGGTTCGCCTGCGGCGGCATATGAATCATCGGCCACAACAGCCGGGTCCGGCTGAACAGCACGAGCGGGAATGGCTTCTCGGAACCCCCAGACGACTTCGGCATCGGTGTGATCGGGTCGGCTTCCGGCAACGTCCTCGATGAGAACACGATCGTCGGCAACACCAACGGCATCCTTCTGGGTTCGGGATCGCGCGATACCAAGGTCAGAGACAACATGGTGGTCGGCAACCCGCACATTCAAGTGGGCAACGCGCGCCCCGACGCGCAGGCCGTCGACATCCTCAATCTGTCGCCATCCGGGCAGACCACGTTCGAGCGCAATGTCTGCGTGACATCGGTCGGCGCTCCGTGCCCCCTGACATGGACGCCGCCGCGGAACGACTGATGGCTGGCGCGGAGTCCATTGGCGAGTGCGTGTCGCGTTGCTGCGGCGGCGGGTCGACGAGGCCGCCGACGCTGAGCGACTACATCGAGCGTGGCCTGCGCCGCCGCCGAACCCGGCCCTTGCCCATCGTCGGCGACGTGCGCCATGACGACGACGGTCGATTCGCGCAGTTCAGCGTCCGCATGAGTGACGGCGTGATTGCCGACGTCGCGTTCGACGCGACGACGTGCGTCACGCTCGTCGCGTATTGCGAAGTGGCTGCGGAATGGGTGACCGGTCTGACCGTGAAGGCCGCCGCACATCGGGTGCGTCTGCACGAGCTGGCCGGCGCCCTGCCGCTCGTACCGGACGAAAAACGCCATCGGGCGGTGCTCGCCGTTCAGGCGGTGATGGCCACGGTCACCGAGACCGCGAGGAGACAGCTGACATGAAGGTCGCCTATATCTTCGCCACGCAGCGCCACACGATCTCGTACGTACTGGGCCGGATGATCCTGCCGCAGCTCGAGGAGAACCGGCACGGCGTGACGGTGGTGGGAATGTTCTTCTTCGAAGACAACAACTACGTGCTCGTCAAGGGCAACCCCACCGGCGAACGGCTCCACGCGGAGGCGAAGAAGATGGGGATCCTGCTGATGGGGTGCGACCAGTGCTGCTACGAGCGGGAGATCGCGGACAAGCTCTTCGACGGCGTGCCGATCGGCTGCTTTCCGGATCTGTACGGCGGCCTGGCCGGCAACATGCCGGACCAGATCATCACCCTCTAGGCTGCCCGTGATCCGCCAACCCCAGACCTCCGGGCTCGCCGCCATCGTGGCGGCGCTGCTCGTGCCCAGTTGATGACTGCTGCCGCAAGTCCTGGCAGGACTTGGAGTCGTGTCGGTGGCGAGCGCCGGCTGCCTGTTCTGGCTGCAGCGGCTCCAGCCCCTGTTGGTCCTGATTGCGGTGGCGGCGCTCAGCTATCAAGGGTGGCTGATCTGGCGCCGGCCCGCCGTTCGGCGCACGACAGCGATGCTCCTGATTCTGTGGGTCAGCATCGGGTCCAGTTCGTTGGTGGCGCTGACGTGGATCGGCCTATGGCTCCGCTATCGATGAGACGTCGAATCCGGGTCGTGTTGATGGCGGCCCTGCTTCTGACCGCAGGCGGCGCCTGCGCACCTCCGAGCGTGTCGCCAGAACCGCAAGGCGTGACGCGGGTCCTTGCGCACGTCCGCGGCATCACTTGACCGACCTGCGCAGCGGCCATGGAAGTGGCGCTGCGACGACGCCTGGACGGCGTTGCCCGCATCTCGATCAGCCAGGCCAGGCAGACCGCGGAGGTGGAGTTCGCGGCCACGCCCCACACCTTCTCCGCCATGGCGTTTCGTGAGGCGGTGGGAGAAGCCGACGTGGAGGTCGTCAGTTTCGAAGCCGATGTCTGCGGCGTGGTCGTGCAGGAACAGGATCGGCGCTGGCTCACGGCCGGAGCGGACCGCTATCTACTGCCAGCTGGCGAATGGGCACTCGGAGCACGCGTCTGCGCAACGGGGCGCCTAGCCGAAGATGCGGACGAACATCTCACGCTCGAGGGCGCCCAGGCAATCAGGTAGGCCCTTCATCCCTGGTGCCTTTCGATGGCGCACGATCGCTTCGAGGCGATCGGTCAGGAGCGTTGTGATCGAACTTCTTCGTCGGCCGCCACCACCCGCACCTCGCGCAGGAGGTCAGTTCGCGTCTGAGGGTGACGTTGGTCTTCCTGCCGTCAGCGAGAATAGCGCGTCGACATGGTGCTGCACGAACATGCGTGCTCTCTGGAAGTGGCTTGGGCCTAGCGGTCTCGTACGCGTAAACGGCCGTCGGTTGCCCGACGGCCGTTTACTGAAGTTGGTTGCGGGGGCTCGCCCCGGACTACATCGGCTTCTCTGTTGGACAGCAGCGTAAGGGCCTGCAAAGGCCCGTATTTGTTGCCGTTTTCGACGGGGGTGCCCGATGTCCGATCCTCGATGGGATAGCGACTCCCGCGACCGCGACGCAGGGTCGCGTGACCTCAGCCGTGGAGGCCGGGGCGGCGGTTCCGACCCAAGGGACCGCGACCGGCCTGACCCGCGCGACGTCTTCGTTGGGCACGTCGCCTTACCACGCGGCCGGGGACGAGAGCACGTCGTCCACTGCGGCCGCCACTACGCCCTACGCGGCTCCGAGAGCCGCACCTTGAGCTCCGTGGGGGCGTTCCGAGTCGTCCCCGCCCACGAGCTACGCGACTCCTTCGACCGCCCACTGGACCCGCGCCAGGGCGAACTGTGGCACCTTCGCGAGACGGGCCTGGTCTCGGACCGTGCGCGTCGACACCGACACCGTCGTGGTTGCCCTGACCAAGGAGGGCCGGAGCCTGTTGGAGGCGCACCGCCGGGACGCCGAGGCGCCGGCTCTTGAACGTCAGGCCTTCCACGACGGCATCCAGCGACCGCGGGAGCTGAAACACGACGCGGCGCTCTACCGCGCGTACCTCGAGGAAGCGGAACGGCTGCACGAGGCCGACGCGGAGATTCGGCGCGTCGTGCTCGAGAACGACCTGAAGGCGGATTACCAGGAGTTCTTGCAGGCACGGAATCGCGGCCGCGGCGATGCCGACGGCAGACCGGACCGCGACGCCGACGAGATTCGGCGCTGGGCCGCCGAGCGTTACCTCCCCTGCGACGAGCAGGGGCACGTGATGTTTCCGGACGCCCGCATCGAGTACACCCAGGACGGACGAGACCAGACCCTCGACGTGGAGGTCATGACGCCGCACTACCGCGGTGCGCACGCCGCGTCGAAGGCCAAAGCGGGATTCTCGCTGTCGTGGTCGGGGCGAGGTGGGGGACGTGGAGGCAGCGCCAGAATTCGGCGCGGGCTTGCAGACGAGTTGGCGCGCTGACATAGCGGTGCCGACGGTCCGCTGTAGGGTGGTTCCTAAACCCTTCGTGACTACCGGCCGCGAGTAGCTACTTCTTCGCCTCGGGACTCGAGTGCTTCAGCGATTCGGCGCGGTTGCGAGAGAACGGCACTCCCTCGACGCGCGGCGCCTCCGTCAGGAGACGTGGAGCGCTGGCGCGCTCCGGCGACCGCTGTGGGGCCTGATCACGATCTCGACGTCCTGATCGAGCGCCACGAGGAACCGCAAGAGCCGCTCAACCGAGAACTGGCGAAATTCGCCACGCAACATCTTTGACACGTCCGGCTGACGGACGCCGAACAGTGCGGCCGCTTCCACTTGCGTCAAGTGCCGCGCCTTTATGAGCGTGTCGATCTTGAAGACCAGCTGCGCCTTGACCAGGTGCTCCTCAGCATGGGGCAGGCCCAGGTCCTTGAACACGTTCCCGCTGCTGGTCTCGTATCCTCTCCTGCTCATGACTCCTTCTTCCTGGCGATCTGCTCGGCTTCACGCAACCGCCGCCTGACCATCTCGATGTCCCGCTGGGGTGTCTCGCGCCCGGTCTTCGACTTCTTCTGAAACGCATGGAAGACGTACACGGCATCGGCGTACCGCAACGTGTACACGGCTCGAAACGTATCGCCGCGAAAGTCCTTGACCACCTCTACAACCCCCGCCCCACCAAACCCTGACAGCGGCTTCGTGTCGCGGTGCCTGCCGCCGCGCTGCGCGACCTACAAGGCGTATCCGACGTGGTCCTACACTGGCTCGGGGAACGCGCGGAGGTCCTTGCGACTCGTGCCGACCCAGATCACCGGCCTCAGAGGTAGGTCATCGGTCATGTCGTCTTGTTGCTATAGTGAATTCACTATAGCGCATCAAGGGGTAGCCCCTCTAGGGAACCCTGGGAGCCTCCTACCCTTGGGCGCAGTCGCTCTACCCTTCGCGACTTTCCGGGACCTGAAGCGCATAGCCGCGGGTCGCTCCGCCGCGGCCTGGATCTAGGAGGCACGGCGGCGAGGTTTACCGTTGTAAAATGGAGTTCATGGAAGCACTCGGCCCTGTGCTCGTTCTGGTGTCGATTCCGTTGCTCTTCGGGTGGATTCCTCGCAACCGACTCTACGGATTTCGTGTGCCCGCAACGCTCCGGCACGACGCCGTCTGGTATGACGTGAACGCACGGAGCGCGCGACACTTCCTTCTACTCGGTTCGTTCATGGCCGCCCTTGAGTTCGCGTTGCCGCGCACTCTCCGGGCCGAGATCCTGAGCACCATGGCCGTCGTCGGCCTCGCCAGCATTACCGTCGTCAACTGGCGCCGCGCGACTCGACTGTCTCTGGAGTTGGGGGCATCGCTTGGCCGCAAGTGACCATCCGCATCGGGACAAGCCCTCGGGGTACGTGGCGAACATTCGACACACGGCGCAGTTTCGAGTTGAGCTAGGCCGCCCAGGGCGGTCGGTATCCTCTACGTATCGCGTCTACTCGTTTCCTTAGACCAAACCCGTTGAGGCGGTCCGCCAGC
>JANNIB010000190.1:0-4129 GCA_031404695.1 Acidobacteriota bacterium | reverse complement strand
TATCGCTTGATGCAAGAAAGGTTATGGGCAAGAGCCGTGAGATTGATGCTGGCGTAGGTGGGTAGCACGGTCGGAATTGCGATTAGCGCGCGGATGTATCCGACGTCCGCCAGGATGGCGCTTCCGCCAATGGGCATCGCGAGCTGGCCGGCTTCGGCGAGGAATGCCTCGGCCGCGCCTTCCTCGCCCCGGAGGCCCGCGACGAGCGCCTGCGAGACCAGAGCCTGAGCGATCAACAGTGGCTGGACGGTCTCCACGGCTAGACGGTGTCCCTCCTCCGCGATCGGACCGGCATACCGAAGGTCACCGAGCTGCGCGGCGATCCAAGCGTGAAAGGTCAGGGTTTGTCCCAGGAGCGCCAGCCGACCTTCTCGACGCAGGCCGTCGATCGCGGACGCAAAGAACCTGGATCCCGTAGGCCAGTCGCCCGCGATCGCCGCAACGGCGGCCAGTAGCCGCTCGGAGGAAGGATCGAGGCCGTTGTCTGGACGCCTGGCTGCCACCCGCTCGATCACGTGCCCTCCGAGCTCGAATGGCGCCGCCAGCACAAGGGCCATCAGCAGTCGTGGATCATCGCTCTGCCGAGGCATCGACGTCACGAACGACACGATCTCCTGCCGTGCCGGTGGTTCCGCACTGACCCACCAGCAGCGCAGGGCCGCGCCCGTCAGGAGGTTGAGTGCCAGTTCCAGGTCATCGGCCGCGAGAGCCACCCGCGCGCTCTCGAGCTGGGACCGCGTCGCGGTCTCGGGATCCGCGGATACGCCACTCGTGAAGAACTGGCCGATCCACGCCATGCGCACACGCTCGAGTGTCGTCAGCACGGCTGGGTCGACGTTTGCCAGCAGGCGCAGCACGAGATCCGGGCGTCCGAGCTCGAACGCGATCTGGGCCGCGCGCAGAAGGCGCTGGCCGCGACCTCCGGCATCCTCGCTCAGCCAGGCCGCACGCTCCAGCGCAGTGACAGCGACGGAATGGGCGCCTCGGGCCCGCGCGCGGTCCGCGGCTGCTTCGAGCTCGCGTGCCACGGCTTCGTCCGAACCGAGGGCTGCGGCGGCGAGGTGCCACGCTCTCCGGTCGGGCGAGGCGGTGAGGACGATCGCGAGGGCGGTGTGTGCCGTGCGCCGTTCGACGTTCGTGGCCGACTGGTAGAGGGCCGAACGCACCAGAGGGTGGCGGAACGTGAGGACGCCGCCACCAGCGTGGACGAGGCCCGCATCGATCGCAGGGTCCAGGCTGGCCTCCGAGATGCCCTCGACGATCGCGCCTGCGGCGGCGACGATCTCGTCGATCGCGTCCGACTCGTTCGCGGTGGCGACCAGCAGGAGCTGTCGCGTCGGATCCGGCAGCCGTGAGATGCGTGCCACGAACGCCTGCTCGAGGTGCTCGCCCAGGGGCAGGATCGCCGGCAACGTCGCAGCACCCTGCCGCTGGTCCGTGGACAACGCGTCGGGGAGCTCGACCAGCGCCAGCGGATTGCCGGCCGCCTCGGCGAGCAGCCTCTGACGGACCGGGGACGGCAGGTCCGGATATTGGCGATCGAGCAGCTCCTCTGCCGCGGGCGCATCGAGTGGTCCGAGCCGGAGCTCACGGAGACCGCCGCGCAGCAGGGGCGAAGGCAGGCGTTCGCGCACTGCGGCCACGAACGCGACGGGATCTGAGCCGAGCCGACGACCCACGAATGTGAGGACGTCGGCGGTCGGGACATCGAGCCACTGCGCGTCATCGGCGAGTAGAACGACCGGCGTGTCGCTCGCAAGCTCGGTCAACAAGGTGAGGGTCGCGAGGCCGACGAGGAACAGGTCCGGGGTCGCCTCATCCGCGAGGCCGAACGCCGTCTGGAGCGCGTTCCGCTGGCGGACGGGCAGCGTATCGACAGCGTCGAGGAAGGGCATCAGGGCCTGGTGGAGGCCGGCGAACGGCAGCTCCGCCTCGCCCTGGATGCCTGTCGCTGACAGGACCCGCATGCCGAGATGGTTCGCTTGCCTAGCTGCAGCGTCCAGCAGTGACGACTTGCCGACGCCGGCTTCCCCACGGATGAGCAGAGCGCCGCCGGCCCCGACGAGCTCGTCGATGGCCGCGAGCTCCTGATCTCGCCCGAGTAGGTGCGCCGACAATCCCATGGGAGCGCTATCTTCCTACGCCTGCGCAACAGCGTTGCGTGCTCCGAAGCGCCCGGGCGCGGTTTCCCCTCTGTCAGGTTGGGCAGGAATCGAAGAGGCCGCCCCTGCCAGGGGGCGGCCCTTCGAGCCATTAGATTGCTTCGCTCTGGCTCAGGCAGCCTTCGCGATGAGGTCAGCCACAGCCTGCGGCTGCGACACATACACCGCGTGACTTCCGGGCGTCTCGACCACGGTCGCGCCGGCCCGCTTCGACATCTCGCGCTGGGCCGCAGGTGGGATCATGCGATCGTCCTGCGCCACGAGATACCAGCTCGGCTTGGTCTTCCATGCCGGATGGCTGATGGCCCCCTGCAGGGCTTCCACGCCCCATGGGACCTGCGAGTCGGCCATGAACGTCGCCAGTTCTTCGTCGACGTCTCCCGCGAACGATGCCGCGAACTTCGACCGGTCGAGCAGGAGGAGCCCGTCCTCCGGCGGCAGGATCGGCGGCACGGGGGCGCCGGGAGCAGGGTTGGCGATCAGGCTCGACACGGACACGCCGGTATCGGGAGCGAAGGCCGCGATGTAGACCAGGGCCGACACCTTCGGATCATTGCCGGCCTCGGTGATGACCGCACCACCGTAGGAGTGGCCCACGAGGATGACGGGCCCGTCCTGGGCTGTGATCACACGGCGTGTCGCCGTGACGTCGTCGGCGAGCGAGGTCGTGGGATTCTGGACGACGCTGACGTTGAAGCCGTCGCGCCGCAGTTTCGTGTAAACGGCCTCCCAGCCCGATCCGTCGACGAAGCCGCCGTGGACCAGGACGACGTTGCGAGCCGCCACTGATTGTTCTCCGGCCATTGTGATTCCTCCTTTGGAGTATGTCGGGCCCGACCTGGCTTGGGTGCCAGCGTCCTGAAGCCCGGTGGCCTGCGCCTCAATCGAGCGCAATCCGACGGTACGAATGGGAATTGGCCCCTCGCGTCCGTCACCCGACTCGAACTTCCTCGTCCGTCGTGAGCCGGGCAGGTGCGAAGACCGTCATGTGACTCAGCAGTCGCCCACTTCCGTCAGGTCCACGAACCACTCGCTCGCGGGCCGTCGGCGCAGATCCAGTGTTGCGCCGGCGCTGCCATGTCTGGCGGATCCGCTGCGTCGGTCGCCAGGCATCCGGCGTTGAGTCAGTCGACGCACTGGCGCCCGCCGCTCCGGATTCTCGGCCCTGAAGGTTCAGTCGCGCGACCGACGCTAGTCGTCCCGGAGCCGTCGTACGGTGACCGGGCAGCACGACACGTGCCGCGGAACCGGCCGGCCAACATCGCACCTGATGCCCACACACCCCAGGGAGCAAGGTCTCCCGACCAAAGGAGAACACCATGAACAACAGGGCTTTCAGCCGACGCGCGCCAGCGAAGGTCGCGCTTCTTCTCACCCTCCTCCTCGCACTGCTCGCGGCGCCGTTCGCAGCGGGGAGTGCAGCCAGCTCACAGACGGCCAGCGGGCCGAAGCCAACGATCGTGCTCGTGCATGGCGCCTGGGCAGACTCCTCAGGCTGGAACGACAGCGTCAAGAAGCTGCAGGAGAAGGGGTACACGGCGCTGGCCGTCGCCAACCCGCTGCGCGGCCTCCACAGCGACTCGGCATACCTATCCAGCGTGCTCGACAGCATTACCGGGCCAATCGTCCTCGTCGGCCATTCCTATGGGGGCATGGTGCTGACGAATGCGGCCACTGGAAATGCAAACGTCAGGGCCCTCGTGTACATCGCGGCGTTCGCCCCCGACGAAGGCGAGAAGCAGATCGATTTGATCGTCAAGAACCCGGGAAGCCAGATCGGTCCGGACACGCTGACCTTCAGGCCCTATCCGGGCGGCCTCGACAGCTACATCAACCCGAGCGACTTCCGCCGCATCTTCGCGCACGACGTGTCGGCGAGCACGGCTGCGGCGATGGCCGCCTCCCAGCGACCATTCGAGATCTCGACCCTCGAGGAAGTCTCAGGGCCTGAAGGTCAGCGTGTCCGG
>JANNIB010000189.1:0-12872 GCA_031404695.1 Acidobacteriota bacterium | reverse complement strand
GCAGCGAGTAGAACGCAAACAGCACCGGCAGCGTCAATAGCATCGGCAGACAGCCGCTGGCCGGGTTGGCGCCCTTGGACTTGTAGAGCGCCATCACCTCTTCGTTCATCTTGCCGCGCGCCGGATCGGTCATCTTCAGGTGCGAGTAGCGATCCTGGATGGCCTTGAGCTGCGGCTGCAGCTCCTGCATCTTGCGCATCGACACCACGCTCTTGTGGCGCAGCGGCGCCATCACGAGATTGATGAGGAGCGTGAGGACGATGATCGACCAGCCGTAGTTGCCGACAAAGCCGTGCACCCACTCGAGCGCGCCGCGCAGCGGCACGGCGAGGACGGCGAAGATGCCGAAGTCGATGACCTTGGTGAACTCGGGGCTGACGGCGCTGAGCGCCTCGAACTGCTTGGGCCCGACGAAGAAGCGGACCTCGCCCGGCGGCTGGTCGAAGCCGACCGTGAACGCCACGAACTGCCGCACCGTCTGGCCCTCGCCCACCGGCGTGTACGGCACGTGCGTGAACTCGACGCGCTGATTCCCCGGCGGCTCGATGGTGGCGGCCACGAAGTAGTGGTCGGTCAGGCCGGCGTAGCGAAACGCCCCCTGCTGCACACCGGCCGACGACGCCGCGGCACCGGCAAAGCGCTCGACCGAGCCGTTCAGGTAGACGAATCCGGCGGCGGGATAGGTGTAGTTGCCGGAGAAGAATCCGCCGGAGCCGGCGGTGCGGGCGATCTCTTCGCCGAGACCCGGCCCCCACACGATGCGGGGGTTGAGCTTGGCGCCGCCGCGTGTGACGTCGGCCACGAAGACCACTTCGAAGCCCGCAGGCTGCAACGTGAAGCGCTTGCGCACGACCAGGCCGTCGGCCGACTCGTAGGCGAAGGAGAGGGCGGCCGGCGACGTGGTCGCGTCGATACGCGCCGGGGCGTTGCTTTCGGCGACGAAGAGGGCGTTGTTGACGGCCGCGGTGTCGGCAGAGGCGTCGAGCAGCAGCGAGAACGGGAGCGGTTGCCCGCCCGTATCGGGCGGCACCAGGTCGACCGGCCCGCCGCCGAGTTCGCGATACTGCTTGAGCTCCCAGTGCTTGAGACGCGCGCCGCGATTGGTGAAGACCGCCCGCACGCTGCTGGTTTCGATGACGAACTCACGCTCTTCCGTGTCCGCACGCAGGGCAGCGGCGGCAGGCGCAACTGGCGCTTGTCCGATTGCGCCAGCCGCTGCCGGGGCCGGCGCGGGGGCCGTCTGGCCAGCCTGGGCGATCGAAGTGGCCGCCGGGGTGGCGCCCGTGGGGGCGGGTTCCGGGGGCGGGAAGAAGCTCTGGTACCCGAAGAGCACCAGGAACGACAGGCTGATGGCGAGAAGAACTCTACGTTCCATGAATGGCTGCTACCGATGAGGCACCGGATCGTGCCCGGAGCCCCCGAAGGGATGACACCGCGCCAGCCGTTTCACGCCCAACCAGGCGCCACGCACCGGGCCGTGGCGCACGACCGCCTCGGCCATATAGTCGGCACACCCCGGAACGTAGCGACAAGTGCCTGAAAACCAAGGGGATAGGAAGTACTTATACCCGGCGATCGCGGCGAGGAGCGCGCGGCTGGTCAGCGGAAGGCTGGGAGCGTCTGCCATGTCGAAGTGCCACGTCCACGAGCGCTGCGAACTCATGCTTGACGCTCTCGAACGGAGCGTTCAGCAACTCGCGGCGCGGGATGACGACGACGTCGAGCGGCGCTGGAAGCCCGGCCACGCGAAACACCTCGCGCATGCGCCGCTTCGCCAGATTGCGCTCCACCGCCCCGCCGATCTTCTTGCTCGCGGCAATGCCGAGGCGCGCGCGCGCAGCCGACGTCGGCAGCACGAACACCGACATCAGGCGGCCATGGCGTTTCACGCCGCCGTCGAACACCCCGGTGAACTCACCGCGACGACGGATCCGTGCGGCTCGGGGGAACGAGGCGGGCATGAACGGGGCCCGGCCGATCAGGCTTCGTCGGAGACGCTGAGCCGCTTGCGGCCCTTGGCACGCCGGCGCTTGAGCACCAGCCGGCCATTCTTCGTTTCCATGCGGACGCGGAAGCCATGGGTCTTCGCACGGCGCCGGGTGTTGGGTTGGAACGTACGCTTCCCTTTGGCCATTTCTTAGTCTCTGTCCGAAACCACGAAGTTTAGACGGTTCAGGCGAGCGCTGTCAACGCACCACAGGTAGTGGTCGGCCACGAAAACAGCGGATTTTCCGAGAGATTTTGTTGATTTCGACCGCCGGACCGGCGCCGGGCCTGTGTTACAGTTTCCGCCCGGTCGGACCTGTAGGCCGTCCGATGTCCAGACCCCGAAAATTCCCGGTTTTCCACAGCTTGTGGAAAACCCTGTGGAAAATGGCTCTCGTCCCCCGTCCCGCCCAGAATTCCGCCGTATGTCTGTGAATGTCTGGGACCAGGTACTCGCCAAGGTCGAAGCTAAAGTCAATAGACACAGCTACTTCACCTGGTTCAAGCCGACCGGCTTCGTGGCCGACGACGGTCGCACCCTGACGGTTCGGGTGCCGAACCCGCTGTTCAAAGACTGGCTGACCAAACACTACGCGGTGGTTCTGGAGGAAGCGCTCCAGGAAGTGGGACGTCCCGACGCGGTACTGGTATTCCAAGCGTCTGACGCCGACATGCCGGTGCCGGAAGCGCCGGTGCAGCCGCACATCGAGGCCACCATCTCTGATGCCCCCACCGGCGTCGCCCAGGGCCTCAATCCGCGTTACACGTTCGACACCTTCATCGTCGGCCCCTCGAACCAGTTCGCGCACGCCGCCTGCCGCGCCGTTGCGGAGGCGCCGTCGCTCTCCTACAACCCGCTGTTCATCTACGGCGGGGTGGGCCTCGGCAAAACCCACCTGATGCACGCCATCGGGCAGTATGTGGTGCAGCACGGCGGCGGCCTGCGCCTCACCTACATCTCGTCCGAACGTTTCATGAACGAGATGATCAACGCCGTCCGCTACGACCGCATTCTCGAATTCCGCGAACGCTACCGCTCGGTGGACGTGCTCCTGGTCGACGACATCCAGTTCGTCGCGGGCAAAGAAGGCACGCAGAACGAGTTCTTCCACACCTTCAACGCGCTCTACGACGCGCAGAAGCAGATCATCCTCAGCAGCGATCGCCCGCCGCACGAAATCCCGCGCCTCGAAGAGCGTCTCCGCTCGCGTTTCGAGTGGGGCCTCATCGCCGACGTGCAGCCGCCGAATCTCGAGACCAAAGTCGCGATACTGCGTAAAAAAGCTGATACCGAAGCGATTCCGCTGCCCGACAACGTGGCGATGTACATCGCCTCGCGCATTAAGTCGAACATCCGCGAACTCGAGGGTTCGCTCATCAGGCTGCTCGCCTACGCCTCGCTCACCGGCCGCACGATCTCGGTGGAACTGGCCCAGGAAGTGCTGCGCAACGTCATTGATCACGACGACCGCGCCGTCACCATCGAACAGATTCAGAAGTACGTCGCCGACTACTACCAGCTCAAGATCACCGATCTGAAGTCGCGCAACAACGCCAAGTCGGTGGCCATGCCCCGCCAGGTCTCGATGTATCTCTGCAAGATGCTGACGCACGCGTCGCTGCCGGAAATAGGCAAGCACTTCGGCGGCAAACACCACTCGACGGTGATCCACTCGATCAAGAAGATCGAGCAGCTGCGCAAGACGGACGCAGATTTCAACAGCCTGATGACCGGCTTCGTCGAGGCGTTTCGCTGAGCATTTCCGCCCCCCGGACGCCAGCCGCCGACGTTTTGCACAGCGCGCCCCGAGGACCGATTGTGGACGGCTGTGCAGGTCGGCAGGCCGGCCCGCAACCCACCTCGCCACAGGTCCTCGATCCGCAGAAAATTCAACAGGCTAACCACCTGATTCAAAAGACGTTAGCGCCCCTCAATATTTGGTTTTCCACGCACATTCCTGTATACTTTTTCATCTACTCTTTACTTCTCTAGATCCAGATAGAGATCCCGTTCGCCCACAGGCTCCTCTCTCGAGGTCATCGCAAACATGGAACTCGTCGCCCGGAAGGCCGACCTTGTGCGTGAGCTGCAGTTCTTTCAGCAGATCGTCGAGCGCAAGAACACGATTCCCATCCTGGCGAACGTGTTGATTGAAACCGATGGCAACACCATCCGGCTGCTGGCGACCGACATCGAAGTCACGCTCACCAGCAGTTGCGAGGCCGCGGTCGACAAGCCGGGAGCGGTGACGCTGCCGGCCAAGAAGCTCTACGAGATAGTGCGGTCGCTGCCTGATGGCGACGTGAAGCTGTCGTCGTCGAAAGACGGCAATCACGTCACCGTCTCGGCGGATCGTTTCGAGTCGAAGATGCCGACCATGCCGGTGGGCGACTTCCCCACGCCGCCCACCTCCGATCTCGCTGGCGCCACCTCGCTGGCCTCGGTGTCGCTGCGTCAGCTCATTTCGAAGACCCAGTTCGCCATCACCGGCGAAGACACACGCTACTACCTGAACGGCGCGCTGTTCGTGGTGAAGACCGACAGCATGACGATGGTGGCCACCGATGGGCATCGCCTCGCCCTGGCGTCGGCCACGCGCAGCGGCCCGAAGGGCGAAGAGATCAAGGCAATACTGCCGCGCAAGACGCTCTCGGAACTGGGACGTCTGCTGGCCGACAGCGACTCCGACGTCGAGTACGAGCGCGGCGAGAACCACATGTTCTTCCGCATCGGTCCGCGCCTGCTGGTCTCGCGCATGATCGACGGGCAGTTCCCGGCCTACGAGAAGGTCATCCCCAAGGGCAACGACAAGCACATCGAGTTCGAACGCGATCGCCTCACGAGCGCCGTCAAGCGCGTGGCCATCCTGTCGAACGAACGCTCGCGGGCCCTGAAGTTCGTCATCGAGAAGGACAAGGTCGACGTCACGACGAGCAGCCCTGAATTCGGCGAAGCGCGTGAACCGCTCACCGTCGACTACAGCGGGCCGGGCATGACCATCTGCTTCAACGCCCAGTACGTGCTCGATTTCCTGAATGTCGTGGATGCCGAGGTTGTGGGCCTCGACGTGAAGGACGACGTGAGCCAGGCCGTGCTCTCGCCGGTCAACGCCGAGGGCTACAGCTACACCTACGTCATCATGCCGATGCGCGTCTGACCTGGCGCCGTCGCCAGTCTCGTCGTCGAAACGAAGGGTAGATGTCCCAGTCCGACTTTCCGTCCGTCACGCCAGACTCGTCGTCCACGCCGCTGGACGTGCTGCAGCCGGCCATCAACGGTGAAGGTTCCGGAGACTACGGCGCCGACAAGATCAAGGTGCTCGAGGGTCTCGAGGCCGTCCAGAAGCGACCCGCGATGTACATCGGGTCGACCGGGCCGGCGGGTCTGCACCATCTCGTCTACGAAATCGTCGACAACTCGATCGATGAGGCCCTGGCCGGCTACTGCGACCAGATCAACGTGACCATTCACGTCGATGGCTCGGTCACGGTGGTCGACAATGGCCGCGGCATTCCGACCGACATGCACGAGAGCGGTCGTTCGGCGGCCGAGGTGGTGCTCACGGTGCTGCACGCCGGCGGCAAGTTCGATAACGACAGCTACAAGGTGTCGGGCGGTCTGCACGGCGTCGGCGTGTCGGTGGTGAACGCCCTCTCGGAACGACTCGACCTCGAAATCTGGCGCAACGGCCACGTCTTCCAGCAGACCTACGAACGCGGCGTGCCGCAGATGCCGCTCCAGACCACCGGCGTCACCGAGCGTCGCGGCACCAAGGTCACCTTCAAGCCCGACGCGCGGATCTTCGAGACCACCGACTACAGCTTCGACATCCTGGCGCAGCGTCTGCGCGAGCTGGCGTTCCTGAACGCCGGCATCGTGATCACCCTCGACGACGCGCGCGACGGCAAGAATCACCACTTCCACTACGACGGCGGCATCAACTCGTTCGTCCAGCACCTCAACAAGAACAAGGGTGTGGTCAACGAGAAGCCGGTCTACATGCGCGGCGAGAAAGACGGCATCGACGCCGAGATCTCGCTGCAGTGGAACGACGGCTACAACCCGCAGGAATTCTCGTTCGCCAACAACATCAACACCCACGAGGGCGGCACGCACCTCTCGGGTTTCCGCGCCGCGCTGACGCGCACCGTCAACTCCTACGCCCAGAAGAACAACCTGGTGAAGGACCTGAAAGACGCCTCGATCAGCGGCGACGACATCCGCGAGGGGATGGTGGCGGTGATCTCGGTGAAGATCCCGCGGCCGCAGTTCGAAGGGCAGACCAAGACCAAGCTCGGGAACACCGAGGTCAAGGGCATCGTCGAGACCATCGTCAACGACAAGCTCAGCCAGTATCTCGAAGAGAACCCCGTTGTCGCGAAGAAAGTCGTGATGAAGGTGGTGGATGCCGCACTGGCCCGCGAAGCGGCGCGCAAGGCCCGCGACCTGGTGCGCCGCAAGGGCGCCTTCGAGGGCGGCTCGCTCCCGGGCAAGCTGGCGGATTGCCAGGAACGCGACCCGGCGCACAGCGAGATCTACATCGTGGAAGGCGAGTCGGCCGGCGGCTCCGCCAAGCAGGGCCGCGATCGCAAGTTCCAGGCGATCCTGCCCATCAAGGGCAAGATCCTGAACGTCGAACGCGCGCGTCTCGCCCGGATGCTCAGCTCCGAAGAAATCAAGACGCTCATCCTCGCGCTCGGCTGCGGCATCGGCGTCGAAGACTTCGACATCGAGAAGCTGCGCTACCACCGCATCATCATCATGACCGACGCCGACGTCGACGGCTCGCACATCCGCACGCTGCTGCTGACCTTCTTCTACCGGCAGATGCCGATGCTGATCGAGCGCGGCCACATCTATATCGCGCAGCCGCCGCTCTTCCGCGCCAAGCGCGGCCGCGCCGAGACCTACATCAAGGACGAGCGCGAGCTCGAGAACTTCCTGGTGCACCGCTCGGTCGAGTCGCGGATCGTGCGTCTGCCCGACGGCAGCGAGGTCACCGGCCAGCCGCTCGAGCAGATCCTCCACACGATTGCCGGCTACCAGCGCGTGCTGCACGTGGTGCAACGGCGCGGCCATGCCGCGGATATCGTCGAAGCGCTGCTCGATCACGGCGCCCGCGACGCCTCGTTCTTCGAGCGCGAAGCGGAGCTCACCGCCATGGCGGCGGCGCTCACCACCCAGACCCGCACCGTCACCTGCGTGCGCGACGACGAGCACAACGCCTGGGCGCTGCACGTGGACGACCGCACGTTCGGATACTCGCGCACAGACACCCTCGGCGGCGCGCTGGTGGCGTCGGCGGAATACCGCGCCCTCGAGGCCTCCTACGGCGAGATCGGCGCGCTGGCGCGCGGGCTCCGCGGCGGCGGCGTCGAAGTGCGCCTGGCGGCCGGCAAGGTGGACGAGCCCGAGCCGGAAGAGGCCGTGGACGACGCCGACGGGGACGCGCCGGCGGAGACGCCGAAGACCGCGGCAGAGCTTGCCGCGCTGGCGATGTCGACGCCGCTATCGATGCCGGCCAAGCCGTCCAAAGACGGCCCGGTCACGCTGCGGTCGCTCGACACCTTCGTGGATCACTTCCTGACGCTCGGCCGCAAGGGCATCGCGGTCAATCGCTACAAGGGCCTTGGAGAGATGAATCCCGAGACGCTCTGGCTCACCACGATGAACCCCGACGTGCGCACGCTGCTGCAGGTGCGGGCCGAAGATCACACCGAAGCCGACCAGATGTTCACCACCCTGATGGGTGATCAGGTCGAACCGCGGCGCAAGTTCATCGAAGACAACGCACTCGATGTCCGGAACCTGGACATCTAGGGTCTGGGGACTGGGGGCTGGGGGCTGGCGCTCGTGGGCATCACGCTGAACCTGGTCTTACGACACGCCACCACTTCACATTAGACAAGCCCCAGACCCCAGCCCCCAGTCCCTAGCACCCAGAACCGCATGAGCAACGAATCGCGTATTCCCGTCAACATCGAAGACGAGATGAAGCGCTCGTACCTGGATTACGCGATGAGCGTGATCATCGGGCGGGCGCTTCCCGACGTGCGTGACGGGCTGAAGCCCGCGCACCGGCGCGTGCTGTTCGCGATGCGGCAGATGGGCCTGGCCAGCAACCGCGCTTACCGCAAGTGCGCCAAGATCGTCGGCGAGGTCATCGGCAACTACCACCCGCACGGCGACGCCCCCGCCTACGACACGCTGGTCCGTCTCGCGCAGGACTTCAACATGCGCAAGACCCTGGTGGACGGCCAGGGCAACTTCGGTTCGGTGGACGGCGATCGTCCGGCGGCCTACCGCTACACGGAAGCGCGGCTCGAAGCGCTGGCCGAAGCGATGATGGACGACCTCGACAAGGACACGGTCGACTACGTCCCCAACTTCGACGAGACCACGACCGAACCCACCGTCTTCCCGACGGCCTACCCGAACCTGCTCGTGAACGGCTCGACCGGCATCGCCGTCGGCATGGCCACGAACATCCCGCCGCACAACCTCGGCGAAATCATCGAAGGCACCGTGTGGCTCATCGAGCACACGCTGCTGGCGCCGCCCGATGCGCCGAAGCTGACGCCCGACCAGAAGCTCAAGGAACTCGTGCGCCTCATCCCGGGCCCCGACTTCCCCACCGGCGGCACCATCGTCGGCCGGCGCGGCATCCACGAAGCCTACATCCGCGGCCGCGGCGGCGTGCAGGTGCGGGCCAAGGCCGAAATCGAGCCGATGAAGAAGGGCGATCGGCTGCAGATCGTCATCACCGAGATCCCCTACCAGGTCAACAAGAGCACCCTGCTCGAGCGCATCGCCGACTTGGTGCGCGAGAAGTCGCTCGAAGGCATTTCCGACATCCGCGACGAGTCGGACCGCGACGGCATGCGGATCGTCATCGAGCTCAAGCGCGGCGAAGTCGGCGAGGTGGTGCTGAACAACCTCTACAAGCACACCCAGCTCCAGCAGACCTTCGGCATCATCACCATGGCAATCGTGGCCGGCCGCCCGCGCGTGCTGTCGCTGCTCGAGGTGCTCGAGTACTTCATCGAGTTCCGCCGCGAGGTGGTGCGCCGGCGCATCGAGTTCGAGCTGCGCAAGGCCGAAGCGCGCGCGCACATCCTCGAAGGCCTGCGGATCGCGCTCGACCAGATCGACGCCGTCATCACGCTGATCCGGGCGTCGAAGTCGGCCGCCGAAGCCAAGGGCGGCCTGATGGCCACCTTCGGGCTGTCGGACATCCAGTCGCAGGCGATTCTCGACATGCAGCTGCAGCGCCTGACCGGCCTCGAGCGGCAGAAGATCCTCGACGAGCTGGCCGAGCTCATCCGCCTCATCGAGAAGCTGCGCACGACGCTCGGCAGCCAGACGCTGCTGCTGCGCATCGTCGTCGACGAGATGCGGGCCGTGCAGGCGAAGTTCAGCGACCCGCGGCGCACGCTCATCATCGAAGACGAGAGCGAATTCAGCATCGAAGACCTGATCGCCGACGAAGACGTCGCCATCACGGTCACCGACACCGGCTATATCAAGCGCACGCCCATCTCGACCTACAGCCAGCAGCGGCGCGGCGGCAAGGGCCGCATCGGCATGCGCACGCGCGAGGAGGACGTGGTCAACCACCTCTTCGTGGCCTCCACGCACTCGTTCCTCATGATCTTCAGCGACCGCGGCCGCGCTTACTGGCTCAAGGTCCATGAGATTCCCGACGTCGGCGCCGATGGCAAAGGCAAGTCGATCGCCAACCTGGTGCAGATGGAGGCCGGCGAGAAGATCGCGTCGATGGTGGCCGTGCGTGACTTCGACGACCAGCACCACGTGGTGATGGGCACGAAGAACGGCACGATCAAGAAGACGGAGCTCTCGGCCTACTCGAACCCGCGCGCCGGCGGCATCATCGCGATGGGTATCGACGAGGGCGACGGCGTGATCGCCGTGCAGCTCTCGGACGGCCACAGCGAAGTGTTCATCGGCACCCGTCAGGGCATGGCCATCCGCTTCCCCGAAGACGACGTGCGCCCGATGGGCCGCACCGCCTACGGCGTGCGCGGCATCACGCTGCGCGAGGGCGACGAAGTGGTGGCGATGGAAGTGGTCAAGCCCGGAGGCACCCTGCTGACCGTGACCGAGCTCGGCTACGGCAAGCGGACGCCGCTCGACGAATACCGCGTGCAGAGCCGCGGCGGCGTCGGCCTCAAGAACCTCGACATCACCGCCAAGAACGGCCGCGTCATCGAGATCGCGCAGGTCAATGAAGACAGAGAACTGCTGCTCATCACCGAGTGGGGCAAGATCCTGCGCACACCTACCGGAGACATCCGAACGATCGGCCGTGCCACGCAGGGCGTGCGGCTGATGGATCTCGACGAGGGTGACAAGGTGGTGTCGGTGGCGCTGGTCGAGAACTACGAAGAGCCGTTGAAGGACGACGAAACGGTTCCGCCCTCGGAGGCGCCGCTGTCCGACGAGCCGCCCCCGTCCGAAGACCCGCCGAGCGAGTAGCGCCGGCCGGAGTCAGGCGGGCTGCAGCTTCGCGTATTTGGCCCGCAGGGTCTTGGTGCCCACGGTGGCGAACGTGACGACCACCTTCACGTCGTCGTCGAGTTCCTCGACCGACTTCACGGTGCCGACGCCGAACATGGCGTGGCGCACCCGTCCCCCGACGCGCAGGCCGCCGCGCGCGGACTGATCTTCGTCCTCCGGCTGCACCTCACGCGGTGGTCGCTGCGGTGCGCGGCTGTAGGCCGTGGCGGCGTAGCCCCAGCTTCTCGCCGGCGAGCGCATGGTCTCGGCCCGCGACTCCTCGTGCCGCTGCAGTTCGGGCGGAATCTCGTCGAGAAAGCGTGACGGTTCGGTGTTCTGGTACTCGCCGAACACCCGGCGCCGCATCGCGCTCGTGAGATACAGCTCTTTCCTGGCGCGCGTGATGCCGACGTAACAGAGGCGCCGCTCCTCTTCGAGTTCCGACTCGTCGTCCTTCGCGCGCGAGTGCGGGAACAGCCCTTCTTCCATGCCGGCGATGACCACGACCGGGAACTCGAGGCCCTTGGCCGAGTGCATGGTCATCAGGAGCGCGCGGGCGACCTGGCTCCCTTCCGGCTTGTCGACGTCCGAGAGCAGCGCCAGACGATCCACGAACGACGCCAGCGACGGGTCGGCATCGCCCGACTCGAACTGCCGCGCCACCGAGACCAGCTCCATCAGGTTCTCGATCCGTCCGTCGGCCTCTTCGCTCTTCTCTTCGCGCAGGTCGCGCAGGTAGCCGGACCTGTCGAGCAGCAGGCCGAGCACCAGGGAGACGGGCTCTTTCTCGGCTGCGGCCGTGACGCCGAGCAACATGTCGCGAAACGCGGCCAGCGGCGCCGCTTGGCGGGAGGGCACGCCGCCACGGGTCACCGCCGCGTCGACCTTGGCCCACAGCGAGTTCGAGGCCTCGATGTTGTCGAGCCCGGCCAGCAGCGGTGGCGCGCCGACGTCGGGCGCCGAGGTGTCGACGCGCTCGAGGGCGTCCATCACGCCTTTGCCGATGCCGCGCGGCGGCACGTTGATGACGCGCCGGAGCGCCACGTCGTCGTGCGGGTTCATCACCAGCTTCAAATAAGCGAGCGCGTCTTTGATCTCGCGGCGTTCGTAGAAGCCGGTGCCGCCGAGCACCTGATAGGGAATGCCGGCGGTGCGCAGGCCGTCTTCGACCGCGCGCGACTGCGCGTTGGTGCGGTAGAGGATGGCGGCCGTGGCGGCGTAGTCGGCCTGAATCGCCTTGCGCACGACCTTGACGATGAAGTCGGCCTCGTCGAGCTCGTCGGCGCCGCGATAGGTCACAATCGGCGCCCCACCGGCCTGATCGGTCCACAACACTTTGTCCTTGCGGCCGCGGTTGTGGCTGACGACGGCCGACGCCGCATCGAGAATCACCTGCGTCGAACGGTAGTTGCGTTCGAGCTTCACGGTCATGGCGTCGGGGAAGTCGCGCTCGAAGTCGAGGATGTTCTTCACATCGGCGCCGCGCCACTTGTAGATCGACTGGTCGGGGTCGCCGACCACGCACAGGTTGCCGTGCACGCTCACCAGCTGCTTCACGAGCAGGTACTGCGGACGGTTGGTGTCCTGATATTCGTCGATCATCGCGAAGCGGAAGCGCCGCGCGTAGCGCTCGCGCACCCCCGGCGCGGTGTCGAAGAGCTCGACGGTCTTGAGCAGCAGGTCGTCGAAGTCGAGGGCACTGGCTTCCTTGAGCGCGTCGAGATAACCCTGGTACAGCTTGCCGATGTCGCGGTCGCGCAGGTTCCACGCGTCCTTGAAGGTCTCGGGCCCTTCCATGCGGTTCTTCGCATGGCTGATGCGTGACAGCACCATGCGCGGCTGGAACGTCGAATCGTCCATGCCGGCGTCTTTGACGAGCTGCTTGACCACCGACTGCTGATCGCCGGAGTCGTAGATGGTGAAGCTGCGCGACAGACCGAGGTGGTGGGCCTCGCGGCGGAGCAGTTTGGCGCACAGGGCGTGGAAGGTCGAGATCCACATGCCCTTGCAGTCGCACTCGAGCAGCGCGCCCACGCGGTGCCGCATCTCTTCGGCGGCCTTGTTGGTGAAGGTCACTGCCAGCACCCCATCGAGCGCGGCGTGGCGCTCCTGGATGAGATGCGCGACACGGTGCGCGATGACACGCGTCTTACCCGAACCGGCGCCGGCCAGGATGAGCAGCGCGCCATCGACGTGCTCGACGGCCGCGCGTTGCTCGGAATTGAGAGACGACAAAAGATCCATTTGGGCAGGGGCTGGGGGCTAGGGGCTGGGGGCTGGGGCGTGCCCGCGGCCCGATGCAAAAGAAGCGTCGTTCACCCCCGAGACGTCCGCACCCCCCCCCCCCCCCTCCCCCCCCCCCACAACC
>JANNIB010000188.1:0-4611 GCA_031404695.1 Acidobacteriota bacterium | reverse complement strand
GCCGGTCACCGCTTCGCCCTCGACGGCGAGCACCAGATTGACCTTGGTGGCGCCCTGCGGGCTGTCGACATCGAGCGTCCAGTTGCCGGCCACGTTCGCCTGCGCGAACAACCCCGACGACGCGAGGGCGACGATGCTCGTGAACGCGGCAAGACGGGTGCGGATGGAATGGGCCATGACGGGGAGCGTAGCACAGCCCGACGACGGCGGATCAGGGGCTGAGACGCACCTGGAGGTCGCCTTCGACGACCCGCACATCGTGGCGGCTCACGCCGATGTTCGGGTCCTGGACGAGGCGCCCGGACCGAATTTCGTAGCTCCAGCCATGCCACGGGCAGGTCACCTCGTCGCGGGCGTCGATGTCGCCCTCGCAGAGCGGACCGGCCTGATGCAGGCACAGGTTGTCGAGGGCGTGGAAGCCGTCGTCGAGGCGGAAGAGCGCCACGTGGCGCCCTTCGATCTTCACGAAGTGCCCGCCGGGACCGAAGGCATCCGCCCGGCCGACGGTGACGAACTGCCCCGAGGGCGGCGCGAGCGGCACCGGCTACTTCCGGGCCGACGGCGTCAGCGTCGTTTCCTTCTTCTCGGTGCCCCGCATGTAGACGACCGGCACCGCCACGTTCACCTTGAGCGCTTCGAGCGCGTAGGTGTAGTCGTAGATGTTGGCGATGGTCTGGGTGCCGATCTGGATGATCACGTCGCCCTTCTGCAGGCCGGCCTGTTCGGCCGGACCGCCGCCGATGACGCCGCCAAGCAGCAGGCCCTTCACGTCGGTCGCGTAGTCGGGAATCGTGCCCGTGAAGATGCGCACGCCGGCGCGGCCGCCGCCCGATTGCTGCGCCTGCTCGACCTTGGCGAAGGCGAGCACGTCCGGCTGGTCGCCGACGCGAGCGGCCAGCGCCACGGCGAAATCGACCACGCGATCGAGGTCTTCGTAGTTGATCTTGTCGGCGGTGTCGGAGGGCTTGTGATAATCGACGTGCGTGCCGGTGAAAAAGGCCAGGCTCGGCACGCTGGCCTGATTGAAGCTGGCGACATCGGTCGGCTGGTAGGGGTCGTCCTGCAGCACCAGGTCGAAGCCGGCGGCGACGTTGGCGCGCTCGATGAGCGGACGCCAGCCCGGGCTCGAGCCCACCGCCTGCACGGTGAGCTTGTTGTCCTGCATGCGGCCCACCATGTCGAAGTTGAAGTAGGCGGCAAGCTGGTCGTTCGGCACCGGCGGCGTCGTCACGAACGCGTTCGAGCCGATGAGGCCGATCTCTTCCGCCGACCAGAAGGCCAGCAGCACGTGGCGCGCGCGCATCTTCTTCTTCGCCAGTTCACGCCCGGCGGCGAGCACGGCGGCGGTGCCCGAGGCGTTGTCGTCGGCGCCGTAGTGGATCTTGCCGGCGTCGTCTTTGGTGGCCAGCGAGTTGCCGTGGCTGCCGCGTCCGAGGTGATCGTAGTGCGCGCCAAGCGCCACCCAGGGCTTCGGCAGCGCGATGCGTGCGGTGGCCGGCAGGTAGCCGACGACGTTGAAGCCTTCCTGCTTCTCGCGGATGACGGCGGTCTTGACCGTCACGCTCGCCCCGGGCAGAGGAAACCCCGCGGTGTGCGGATTGCCTGAGTCGAACGACTTCTGAATCTCGTCGAGCGTCTTGTCTTTCACGCCGGCGAAGAGCGCCTGCGCCACGCCGCCCGCGACGCTGGCGGCCACGATGCCCGAACCGGCCAGCGCCGTGTCGAAGCTCATGGGAATGGTCTCGCCGGCGTTGGGCGAGCGGGGGCCAGTGACGACGAGCAGTGCCTTCGCGCCGCGCTGGCGCGCCTGCATCGCCTTGTAGCGCAGGTCCGAGTAGCGGGAGAGGATCTGCCGGGTCTTCTGGTCCGCATCTTCCGGGAAGTAGCGGAACACGACCACGACCTTGTCCTTCACATCGAGCGTCGCGTAGCTGTCGTAGCCGAAGTTCTGCGACTCCGGCACGACCAGGCCGTAGCCGGCGAACACCACCTCGCCGCTGGCCTCCGCGTTGTCGGAGAACGACAGCGCCTGCACGTCGGCCGTGCGGTTGAAGGCCGTGGAGGCGACGCTGAGCGTCGTGCCGCCGTCTTTCACGCCGGCCGTGAAGCTGAACGGCAGGCCGAAGTCCTTCTGCCCGGGCAGCGGGCTGGCGCCCATCTTCTTCAGCTCGGCCACGAGGTGTTCGGCGGCCAGCGTCGCGCCCGGCGATCCTGCCTGGCGACCGCCGAGCCGATCCGAGGCCAGCACGGTGACATCGGCGCGCGTCTTCGACGCTGCCGGTGCTGCCGACTGCGCGGACGCGATGGTGGCCGCGGCCAGCGCGCCCAGCGCGAGAGACGAAACGCGAAGCAAGTGGCGGGTCATGGCGTCCTCAGTTCTTTCGCAGCGGCGCGGCCTTGATGGCCTTGAGCGCCGCGTCGTGGTTCCACTGCGCCAGGAAGATCTGCCCGGCGCCGCCCCCCGACCGCGACGACGTGAACGCGAACTGCTTCCCGTCCGGTGAGGGCACGGGCAGGCCGTCGAAGCCGTCGGAGTAGGTGACGCGCACCGGCTCTTTCGTGCCGGCCGCATCCACCATGTAGACCTCGAAGTTCTCGAAGCCGAGCTTGTTCGAAGCGAACAGGATGTACTCGCCGGAGACGTGCATGTAGGGCGCCCAGCTCATCGCCTTGAAGTTGGTAATCTGCAACTTGTCGGTGCCGTCGGGGTTCATCATCCACACGTCGGCGATGAGACCCTGCTCGTCGAAGCGCCGCCACAGGATCTTCTTCCCGTCGGGCGTGAAGAACGGCCCGCCGTCGTAGCCGGGCGTCGAGGTCAGGCGCGTCTGGCCGGAGCCATCGGCCTTCATGACGTAGATCTCGGCGAACCAGGCCGGGTCGGTCGTGAACTGCTTGTCTTCAGCGGGCGTGCGCGTGTGGTCGAAGGCGAGGCGCGTGGACGAGAAGACGATCGACTGGCCGTCGGGCGAATAGCCGGCCTCGGCGTCGTAGCCCTTCACGTTGGTCAGCCGCGTCAGCGCCTTGGTGCCTTCCTTGTAGGCGTAGATCTCCATCTCGGGGTCGTAGTCCCACGCGTAGCGACGCTCCTTGCCCGACGCGCGGAAGGCGAGCTCGTCGTCCTGGTACTGCTTGGTCTTCGGGTCGTGATGCGTCGAGGCGAAGAGGATCTCGTCGCTGCCGGGCCGGAAGAACCCGCACGTCGTCTTGCCCATGCCGGGCGAGATGCGCGTGGTGTCGCCCGAGGTCAGGTCCATCAGATACATCTGATAGAACGGATTGCCGGGTTCGCGCTCGCTCTGCAGCACCAGGCGCTTGCCGTCAGGGGACCAGTAGCCTTCGCCGGCACGTTTGCCTTCGACGGTGAGGCGGCGGACGCGCGACAGGAACTCGCGCTCCTGATTGGGCGCCTCCTGCGCGAAGACGATGCCGCCGGCGACGAGGACGGCGAGGACCAGGGCTGAAATACGCATAGCTCGCCATTCTACCGGGCGGGCCGGCACCGTAATCGCGCTACTGCGGCCTGGGGGCGCCGAGCAGGCCGCGGATGCGGGTGTTCATCGGGTCATCGCGGAAGGTCTCGAACTCGAGCGTGTAGCCCTCGGGATCGAGGGCCACGAAGCCGCGGATGGGGAGGTTCGTCGAGTCTTTGGCCTCGCCGCGGGTCTTGACGCCCTGACTCGTGAGCCAGCGGTGCCAGTCGTCCACGCGGTCGGTCACAAACGCCAGGGCAACCGGCTTGGTCTCGGAGGCGCGATGCATGCCGCGGGTCTCGTCCACGAGGCCGACAAACGACGTCGGCGACACCTGATAGACCTTCGCCCAGCCCTGATCGACGGTGAGCGTCAAGCCCATCACCCGCTCGTAGAAGCGCATCGCCGCCGGCAGATCCTTGTAGTAGAGCCACGTGATCCCGGCCTGAAAACGGCCTGGCGGTGACGCCGGCGCGGCTGGCTGGGCCCCGGCCGGCACGGCCAGCAGCAGCAAGAGCACGAGTGAACCGAATGGGATCCGCATGAGCGGCATCTTACGCCGGTCCCCTCCGACCTGACGCCGGGGGCGAGTGGCGGGCCCGCGCCGCCCGTGCCTGCGGAGTGTCGGCGAATCGTAATACTTGAGATCCAGTCTCATTTTCATCTTGACCGACCGAATAGGTGGCCGATAGGATCTCGGCAATTTTGAGACAGAGTCTCAGTTTCAACATGTCGACGTTCCGCTCCCTCCTCTTCTGGGTTCACCTGGTGACCGGCGTCGTCGCCGGGGTCGTGGTCCTTCTCATGTCGGTCACCGGCGTCGTGCTCACCTACGAGAAGCAGATGCTCGAATGGGCCGACCAGCGCGTGCACCCGTGGGTGCCGCCCGCCAACGGCGCGCGGCCGCTTTCGCCAGAGACGCTGCTGGCGGAGGTGGCCGTTGCCCGGCCGGGGGCGGCTCTCACGGGTGTGACGCGCCGCGCCGATCCCGGCGCACCCGCGACCGTCACCCTCGAAGGCACCGCGGCGCTGCTCGTGAATCCCTACACCGGCGCCATCCTCGGCGCACCGGCGCCCGGTCTTCGCGCGTTCTTCCGCGCGACCACCAACTGGCATCGCTGGCTGGCGCTCGACGGCA
>JANNIB010000187.1:0-2368 GCA_031404695.1 Acidobacteriota bacterium | reverse complement strand
GTTGCTCGCGCGCGGCACCTCGCGAGCGCAGGAGTTCGTCGTCCGATCCGCCATCGGGGCCAGTCGTGGACGGTTGATTCGGCAACTCCTGGTGGAATCGCTGCTCTTGGCAGTGAGCGGCGCCGCGCTGGGCTACTGGGGCCTGCCGGCCATGCTCAGGCTCTTGCCGCCCAACACGCTTCCGGTCGGCATCCTCATGGCTGTGCCCGTCAATGTCCCGGTTCTGCTCTTCAGTGCGGGGCTTGCGATGGCGTCGGCCCTGATTTGTGGACTGTCACCGGCCTTGTCGTTCTCGCGCCCACGCCTGACCGCGATGGCCCGGACCACGGCCGACGCCAAAAGCCGACGGGCGCATCACTTGCTGCTGGCGGCTCAAGTTGCGCTGACGGTGCTGTTGCTCGTGGGCACCGGCGCGGCTGTCAAGGTGCTCACGGGCCTGTACCGGACATCGCTTGGCTACGATCCGAACGATGTGATCGTGGCGACGATCAACCTTCCCGAGCACACGCACAGGGAATGGGCCGGCCGCGCCGCGTTCTACGAGCGACTGCGCGATCGCATGACAGAGGTGGCCCAGGTGGAGTCCGTCGCGCTAGTACTACTTTGTCAGTTTCTCAATTCCACGTCTTTGAGCGTCAGCATCCACTTCAAGTAGTGCGGCTGCGTCATGAAGAAATGTGCCGTGAGCACCTCTTGGATGACACTCCGCACACGCGGCAGGGTCAGATGCGTCTGACCCCGTCGGCGGCGTTCGTTCTGGAGAAAGCTGTAGGCGATGGCGGTCAGGACCACATGGCGCTGCCACCCCGGCAGGCTGCGCCCCTCGAAATGATCGAGGCCGAGCTCGTCTTTGAGTTCTTGGTATTGCTGTTCGATGGCCCAGCGCTGGTGGGCCAGCCGGGCCAAGGTGCGCAACGACGCGGTCGGCGGCAGATTCACCAAGTAGTAGCGGAGGCGGTCGCCGTCCGCCAGTTCCCGCTCGCAGAGCAGCCACACTTCGGGGGCGAGACGTCGCTCGGCCCGCCAGTCGTGTGCGGGCGTCACGCGGACGGCGCAGAAGCGGGCCCGCCACGCGCGATTCGTGCCATTGCGCCACGAGACGAGTCGCCACTGACGTGGCGTTTGCGACGCCGCCCACGCGCGTGCCTCCACGCTGTGGGTGTCCGGCGGCAAGCGACGGCGCGTGCGCGGCCGGCCTTTGCCCCTCAGCGGCAGCGGGGCTTCGAGGGCGGGCGTCCCCAGAAAGACCTTGAGATCGGACGAGACCCCCAACGCGTAGGGCAGCTTCGCGCGATGCAGCGTCCGCCGCAACGTGGCGTTGTCGCCAAACTCCGCATCGCCCGCGACGGCCGTGACCGTAAAACCGGCCGCGCGCACTTGGCGCAGCAGCGTCAGGGCCAATTGCCATTTCGGCGCGAACTGTACCGTGGCGGGAATCTGCGCGCGGGCTCGCTGCCGGGGCGTGAGCCACGCGTCGGGCAAATACAACGCCGCACCCAGCAACCAGGCCCGCGCCCCGGTCCACAGCGCCACCGTGACGGCGACTTGGCAATTCGCGATCTTGCCGCGCGCGCCACAGTACTGCCGCGCCACCCCGACCGACGCCGCGCCCTGCTTCGGGAAGCTCGTCCCATCCAGGATGAGGACGCCGCTGCGCTCGGGCACCACGGCACGCACGCGCTTCCACACCGCTTCGGCGTCCCACGGGGCATGCGTGATGAAATGCTGGAACGCCTGATACGTGCCGGGATCGCTGAGCCGCGCCCACATCGCTTCCATCGACTTCCGACGACTGTCGCTCAGCACACCGAGCACGTACCGACGCAACGCGCCGCGCTGACTCTGCCGACTGAAGGTGGGCTCGAACAACTCCAGCCAGATCAGCAGTCGCTTCAGCCACGTCGTCGCGGTCCGATCCAACACCTATCAGCCCTCCGCTTGTCAAGACGACAGATCGGTACCCTCACCGGGTGTGGTGCACGTTCCCAGTGCCGTAGGTCGTCACGGTCGCGGCCGTCCGTCATCGCGGTCTTCGTTTCTCACACTGGTGCGTCACCTTGCGACGGCACCCAACACCGATTGAGGCTCAGCCTCCGCGTGGCGGAGGGCGCGGACGGACGTCCGCGCGGCCAAGAAACACAGTCGTGCCCGGGTACCGGCCTCCTCATGACGGGCGACGTCACCGTGGGGTGCGTCCGTTGTGTCCAGGCTCGGGGAAGGGGCCGCGGCAAAACGGGGCCGCGCGGTGCAGCGAGGCAAGGGTGAGCGTCTCATCATCGGCTGGGGGCTGCCGGACCTGGCGGCGAGGGCGGGCGGTCGCAGCTCGCCGACTACCTCCAGCGCGAGACGCGGTTCGCCGAGTCGATCC
>JANNIB010000186.1:0-11566 GCA_031404695.1 Acidobacteriota bacterium | reverse complement strand
ACTCAAGGGTAGGTCACCCACGCGTTACTCACCCGTTCGCCACTCTACTCAGGACCGAAGTCCCTTTCGCGTTCGACTTGCATGTGTTAGGCACGCCGCCAGCGTTGATTCTGAGCCAGGATCAAACTCTCAAGTTAAAGTTTTTGTCCTCGGGACGCCTTGCGGCGAACCTTTGGGCATCTGCTCAACCAGAGAAGCCTGTCGGCTCTTCTGTTTGTTACGTCTTATGTCGGCCCGCTGTCGTCTTCGCTTGCGCTCGGACTTCAGCGAACCTGCTGACACTCGACGGGCTGGTTTGTTGCCCTCCCTTCGTTGCCTGCCATCGCGGAGACCGAGGTCTCCGCGCCGGAGGCGCTGAAAGAAGAGCTGTGTGCACGCTCTATCTAGTTTTCAAAGAACCGAGGGGGTGGGAACGCTTGCGCGTCCCTGTTCCCCAGTCGCGTTACGTGCTTGCGACCTCCGTCAGGGGAACCTTCCAAGATTACGTCTGTTCCAAACACCCTGTCAACAAAAACTTTCACGTTTCTTTTGTCGACAGACCCGCGCAAAAGCACTCGTCGTAGAACCTTCGCTGAGCAAGAACCGCAGGCGGTTACTTCCGAGCAGGCGTTCCGAGCGGGCACATCGTCCACAGACCGAGACGACGTGTCTGACTGAGACTCAAATCGTAACCATCTGACCTGGGAGTGTCAAGCGCTTCTCATTGGCGCTCACAAATTCGGTGCAATCACGTGCAGATCTACGACTCTACGCGCACCACGCGGCGCTCCCGCTGGCCTTTGCGAAGCACGAGGACCCGCCCGCCGATCATGTCGTTTTCGGTGATTCGGCTGTCGCCTTCGGCCAAGCGGCGGTCGTTGACGTAGAGGCCGCCCTGCTTGATGAGACGGTTCGCTTCGCCCTTCGAGGCGACGAGCGCGGCCTGCACGGCCGCATCCGCCGCCGCCAGGCCCGGGCCGCCGAGATCCGCCCGTTTTACCGTGATCGACGGCACGTCGTCGAAGACCATCAACACATCGGCCGGGTCCGCATCGGCCAGGCGGCCGCTGAACAGCACGGCGGAGGCGCGTTCCGCCTTTGCGAGTTCGTCGTCGCCGTGCACGGCGCGGGTGAGCGCACGGGCCAGCTCGCGCTGCGCCTCGCGCTTCTCCGGGGCGGCGGTGTGCGCGGCCACGAGGGCGGCAATCGGTGCTTCCTCCATCGTCGTGAACCACTTCAGATGCGAGTCGATGTCACGGTCGTCGGTGTTGAGGAAGAACTGGTAGAAGCGGAAGGGTGAGGTGCGCGCGCCATCGAGCCAGATGGTCCCGGCTTCGGTCTTGCCGAACTTCGTGCCGGCGCTGGTCGTGACCAGCGGCAGCACGAGTCCGTGCGCTTTGGCGCCGCGGACGCGACGAATGAGGTCGCAGCCGGCGACGATGTTGCCCCACTGATCGCTGCCGCCGGCCTGCAGCGTGCAGCCGAACCGATCGTGCAGCACCAGATAGTCGTGCGCCTGCAGCAGCTGATAGCTGAACTCGGTGAACGACAGTCCGTCGTCTGAGGCGAGGCGCCGCTTTACCGAGTCGCGCGCCATCATGGTCTGGATGGTGAAGTGTTTGCCGGTGTCGCGCAGGAATTCCAGCAGCGACAGCGATCGCAGCCACTCGGCATTGTTCACCATCCGCGCGGCGTTGGGACGCGGGCCGAAGTCGAGGAATCGCTCGAGCTGCCGGTGAATGCCGGCAGCGTTCTCTTCCACCTGCTCCACGGTCAGCAGCACCCTTTCGTTGGCCTTGCCGCTCGGATCGCCGATGAGACCGGTGCCGCCGCCGACCAGCGCAATCGGCGTGTGCCCACACTGCTGCAGGCGCGCCAGGCTCATGATCGGCAGCAGCGATCCGACGTGCAGACTCGAAGCGGTGGGATCGAAGCCGATGTAGGCAGTGACGGACGTCGACGCCAGCACGGCGTCGAGTCCTTCGGTGCGGTCGTAGAGCAGGCCGCGCCAGCGGAGTTCATCGAGGACGTTCACGGGCATCACTATACCGCCCGCGCGAGGCACGCCCGGGGCTGCGCTAACATGGCGCCACGACGTGATGGCAACCGACGGCTGGCGCCCGACGCGAAGGGCGGCCCTGCAGGGCCTGCTCGCCACTGGTGCGGGCCTGGTGGTGGGCCGCGTCGGCTACGGCGCCGCTTACGAACGCCATCAGATCCGCCTCGAGCAGTCGGATCTGCGCATCGTCGGCCTGCCGCGGGCGCTCGACGGACTCCGCATCGGGCTCATCACCGACATCCACGTGAGCGCGACCGTCCCCGACGAGGACGTCCGCACGGCCGTGCGGCTGCTGTCGGAGGCGCACCCCGATCTGGTGGCGCTCGGCGGCGACTACGTCACCGACCTCGACACGACCCGCGCGGTGCCGGCGGCTGACCTGCTGGCGCCGCTGGCAGACGCGCCCCACGGGGCGCTCGCCGTCCTCGGCAACCACGACGACGACCGCGTCGTGCCGGCCGCACTGGTCTCGCGGGGCTTCACCGTGCTGAAGGATGCCCGGACGCGGTTGACCATTCGCGGCGAGCCGGTGGACATCGCCGGCCTGCGCTACTGGACGCGCCGCATGAGTGATATCGCCAGGGTGCTGCACGGCGCGGGCCCGACGACGTTCCTGCTCGCCCATGACCCGAGGCGGCTGCGCGAGGCGGCCTCGCTCGACGTGCAGCTGGTGCTGGCCGGCCATACGCACGGCGGCCAAGTGGTGCTGCCCGGGCTCGGCGCCATTGCCGCACGCCGCTTTCCGGTGGTGGCCGGGCCCGCTGTCGAAGGCAACTGCACGCTGTTCGTGAGCCGCGGCGTGGGCACGGTGGTGGTGCCGGTGCGCATCAACTGCCCGCCGGAGGTCTCGGTGCTGACGCTGCGCAGCAGCTCGTCGATCTGAAGCGGCGGCGTCTTCAGGCGTCCAGGAAGCGGCGTCCCTCGACCCGCCAGGCGCCGCCAAGCACTTGCGCCACCGCGGCCGGAAAGAGCCGATGCTCCTCGAGCAGGATGCGGGCCGCCAGCGTCTCGCCGGAGTCTCCGGACAGGACCGGCACGGCGGCCTGCGCCACGATGGGCCCTGAATCAAGCTCTGCCGTGACCAGATGCACCGTGCAGCCGGCGACCTTGACGCCGTGCGCCACGGCTTGTCCGGGGGCGTCGATGCCGGGAAACGCCGGCAGCAGCGACGGGTGGACGTTCAATACCGGCCGCTGAAACACGTCCAGGAAACGCGCGGACAGCCGTCGCATGAAGCCGGCGAGGCACACCACGTCCACGTCTCTGGCTCGCAACGTATCAGCCACGGCTTCGTCGTAGGCCTCGCGCGTCGGCCAGTCGCGATGCGGCAGCACGACCGTCTCGATGCCCGACATCCGGGCCCGTTCGAGCGCCGGGGCGCCGGCTACGTTCGAGATGACCACCACGATGGTGGCGTCGAGCTCGCCTCGGCCGATGGCGTCGATGAGCGCCTGCAGGTTGGAGCCACGGCCGGAGACCAGGACTCCGACGCGGCGCCCTGACGCCTGAGGCTCAGGCATACACGACGCCCGGCGTGCCGGCGACGATCCGGCCGACGCGATGGGCGGTCTCGCCCGCCTCGCCCAGCAGCGCCTCGGCCCTGGCCGCATCGCCTTGGGCGACCGCGATGACCAGGCCTACGCCCATGTTGAAGGCGCGGTACTGGTCGTCGAGCGCCACCTGCCCGGCGTCGGCGAGCCAGGTGAAGAGCGGCAGCACCGGCCACGACCCGCGACGCACTTCCGCCGCCGTGCCCTCGGGCAGCATCCGCGGCAGGTTGTCGGTCAGCCCGCCGCCGGTGATGTGGGCGAGGCCCTTGACGACGCCAGCAGCGAGCAGCGGCTGAACCGGACGCAGATACGACTTGTGCGGACGCAGCAGCGCCGCGCCGACGGTTTCACCGAGCGCGGCGACGTGGCTGTCGACGCCGAGGCCGAGACGCTCGAACACGATCTGGCGGGCCAGCGAGTAGCCGTTGGTGTGCAGGCCCACCGAGGGCAGCGCGAGCAGGACATCGCCGGGCACCAGGCCCTTGCCGTCCACCAGCTTCGCGCGCTCCACCGCGCCGACGATGAATCCGGCCACGTCGTATTCGCCGTCGGCGTAGAACCCGGGCATTTCGGCCGTCTCGCCGCCAAGCAGCGCGCAGCCGTTGTCGCGGCAGGCGGCCGCGAGACCGGTCACGATCTGCTCGGCCACGTCCGGCGACAGCCGGCCGGTCGCCAGGTAGTCGAGGAAGAAGAGCGGCGTCGCACCCTGCACGAGGATGTCGTTGACGCAGTGGTTCACGAGATCGCGGCCGATGGTGTCATGCACGCCGGCCAGGAACGCCACCTTGAGTTTGGTGCCAACGCCGTCGGCGCTCGCCACCAGCACCGGATCGTTCCAGCGGCCCGACGCCATCGAGAAGAGCCCGCCGAACGAGCCGATCTCCGAGAGCACGCCGGGCGTGAAGGTGCCGCGCGCGATCGACTTGATCCGGCGAACGGTCTCATTGCCGGCATCGATGTCGACACCCGCCGCCTTGTAACTGGTGCCGCTCATGCCACCGGCTCCTCCTGCGGAACGCCCGGCGCCATCGGGACGCCCTTGCCGTCGAGCTTCAGCGTGAGCTGCAGATAGGCTGCCTGGTCGCGCGGAAAGGCCACCGGGTAGCAGCCCGTGTAGCAGGAGGTGCAGTAGCGTCCGCTGTCGGGCGTCACGGCCGACAGCAGACCCTCGAGGCTGAGATAGGCCACCGAGTCGGCGTCGAGGTATTTCCGGATCTCTTCGAGGGTGTGGGTGGCGGCGATGAGCTCGCTGCGCTGCGGCGTGTCGACGCCGTAGAAACAGGGCGAGATGGTGGGCGGGCAGCTGATCCGGACGTGCACTTCTTTCGCGCCGGCTGCGCGCACCATCTTGACGATCTTACGGCTGGTCGTGCCGCGCACGATCGAGTCGTCGATGAGCACGACGCGCTGGCCCTTCAGCAGACTGCGGCCCGGATTCAGCTTCACCTTGACGCCGAAGTGGCGGATCGACTGCGCCGGTTCGATGAAGGTGCGGCCCACGTAGTGATTGCGGATGAGGCCCATCCGCATCGGCACGCCGGACTGCTCGGCGTAGCCAATCGCCGCGCAGACGCCCGAATCGGGAATCGGGACGATGACATCGGCCGGCACGGCGGTTTCACGCGCCAGCTGGCGGCCGAGGTTGGTGCGCACGTCGCTGACGCTCTTCCCGAACACCTCGCTGTCGGGCCGCGCGAAGTAGACGTGCTCGAAGATGCAGTGGGCCGACGGCGCGGCCGGGAACGGACGCACCGACCTGGGACCGTCGGGTCCGACAATCAGCACCTCACCCGGTTCGACGTCGCGTACGAAGGTGGCGCCCACCAGATCCATCGCGCATGTTTCCGAGCACACCACCCAGCCATCTCCGAGGCGGCCGAGCGCCAGCGGACGGAAGCCGTGGGGATCGCGCACCGCCACCAGCCGGTCCCTGGTGATGAACGCGAACGAGAAGGCGCCGGTCAGCCGCGACACCGACTCGACGATCGCATCGTCGACGGCCGCTGCCTGGGACCGCGCAAACAGGTGCAGCGCCACTTCGGTGTCGCTGTTGGTCTGGAAGATCGAGCCCTGACGCACCAGCTCGTCGCGGATCTCGCGCGCATTGACGATGTTGCCGTTGTGGCAGATGCCGACCTGGCCATGAACGCAGTCGATGAGCAGCGGCTGCGCGTTGGCCACCGTGCTCTCACCGGCCGTCGAGTAGCGCGTGTGTCCGATGGCGATGTGACCCGGCAGCGTCGCCAGCGCCGGCTGAGTGAAGATCTCGGCGACGTAGCCCATCTGCCGCAGCGCGCGGATGCGCACCCCGTCGGAGACGGCGATGCCCGCGCTTTCCTGGCCGCGATGCTGGAGCGCGTAGAGACCGAGGTAGGCCATGTTGGCCGCCTCCGAGTGCCCGTAGATGCCGAAGACGCCGCATTCCTCGTGAAGCTTGTCGAACATCGCGAGTCTCCGTTGTCACCGCTGCCGACTGGTGCGACGCGGCGTCATGCCGCGCCCGCCGCCGTCTGCATCCGTTGCTCGATCGCCGTCGCCCACGCCGCTTCCGCCTCCGCCACCGGCACCCGCACCGCGGTCACGCCGTCCACGTCGATACGGATCGTCGCGCCGCCGGTCCGGCCGATGACCTGCGCGGGAACGTCCGCAGCCGCCGCCGCGCCGAGCACCTGCGCCACGGCGCCGTCGGCCACCGACACCACGATCCGCGACGCGCTCTCTCCAAACAGGGTGGCGGCCTCCACAAACGACGCCGGCACCGTCTTGACACCGTCGAGGGCGACTTCCACGCCGATGCCACCGGACCCGAACGTGCACTCCGCCAGCGTCACCGCCAGGCCGCCGTCCGAGCAGTCATGCGCCGATCGCACCAACCCGTCGCGCACCAGCGCCACGATGAGCGTCTGCAGCGCGCGTTCTCCAGCGAGATCGAGCGCCGGCGGTTCGCCCTCCACGCGGTCGAGCATGCGGGCGAGGTATTCCGAGCCGCCGAGTTCCCCACGATTCTCTCCGAACACGACCACCGCGTCGCCGGCCGCCTGGAAGACGCGCGTCACGGTTCTCGAAGCGTCCGCCAGCAGGCCGACCACGCCCAGCACCGGCGTCGGGTAGATGGCCCGGCCTTCGGTTTCGTTGTAGAGGCTGACATTGCCGCCGGTGATGGGCACGTCGAGCGCGCGGCAAGCGTCGCCGATGCCGCGGACGGCCTCGCCGAACTGCCACATGATCTCCGGCCGCTCCGGGTTCCCGAAGTTCAGGTTGTTGGTGCCGCCAATAGGTTCCGCGCCGGCGCAGGCGACGTTTCTCGAGGCTTCGGCGACCGCCAGCATGGCGCCGCGATACGGATCGAGGTAGCAGTGACGGCCGTTGCCGTCCACCGACACGGCCAGGCCCTGAGTCGCGCCCTTGATGCGCACGACCCCGGCGGCCGTGCCCGGCTGGGCGATGGTGTTGGTGCCGACGCTGTGGTCGAACTGGTTGAAGGCCCAGCGCTTGCTCGCGATGATGGGCGAGGTGAGCAGGGCGTCGAACGCCGCCTGCGACGGCGGGGGCGCCGGCAGGCTCGCCAGGTCGAGACGCTGCACGTCGTCCTGCCAGGACGGGCGCGACATCGGGCGGCGATAGACCGGCCCTTCGTCGGTCAGCGCCTTGGTCGGCACGTCGGCCACCAGCGTGCCGTGATGGAAGAGCCGCACCCGGTCGGAGGCGGTGACGTGCCCGACACGCACGGCGTGCAGGTCCCACTTCTCGAACACGGCCTCGACTTCGCGTTCGCGGCCGGCCTTGGCCACCAGCAGCATCCGCTCCTGCGACTCCGAGAGCATGATCTCGTAGGGCGTCATGCCGGTCTCGCGCTGCGGCACGAGTGACACTTCGACGTCCATCCCGCAGTTGCCGCGCGAGCTCATCTCGGAGGTGGCGCAAGTGAGGCCGGCGGCTCCCATGTCCTGGATGCCGACCAGCGCGTCGGTCTTCATCACCTCCAGGCAGGCCTCCATCAGGAGCTTTTCCATGAAGGGATCGCCCACCTGCACCGCCGGTCGCTTTTCGGCCGACGACTCGTCGAACTCGGCCGAGGCCATGGTGGCGCCGTGGATGCCGTCGCGGCCGGTCTTGGCGCCCACGTAGAACACCGGATTGCCGACGCCGCTGGCCTGGCCCTTGATGATCTCGTCGTGACGCGCCAGGCCCAGGCACAGGACGTTCACGAGCGGATTGCCCGCATACATCCGGTCGAACACGATCTCGCCGCCGATGGTCGGAATGCCGATGCTGTTGCCGTAGCCGCCGATGCCGGCGACGACGCCCGAGAAGATCCGGCGCGCCAGCGGCGTCTCGAGCGAGCCGAAGCGCAGCGCGTTCAGGAGCGCAATCGGCCGCGCGCCCATCGTGAAGATGTCGCGGATGATGCCGCCGACGCCGGTGGCCGCGCCCTGGTAGGGCTCGATGAACGACGGATGGTTGTGCGACTCGATCTTGAACACGGCCGCCAGCCCGTCGCCGATGTCGACGGCGCCGGCATTCTCACCCGGGCCCTGCACGACCCGTGGCCCGGTCGTGGGCAGCGTCTTCAAGTGCACCCGCGAGCTCTTGTAGCTGCAGTGCTCCGACCACATCACCGAGAACAGCCCCAGCTCCAGCAGATTGGGCTCACGGCCCATCAACTCCTGGATGCGGGCGTATTCGTCTGCGGTGACACCATGCCGCTCGAGCACCTTGCGATCGATCTCGCTCATGACTGGGACGCTGTTCTCAGGAAGTAGAGGCCGATGGCGCCATCGAGCACGGCGGCCAGGGCGACACCCGCCGCGACCCATCCGCGCACCGCGTCATCGAACGGCAGCAGGCGTCCGTAAGCGAGCGCCGCCAGGACCGCCATCGCGATGGCCGATCCGATCATCGCCATGCCGACGCCGCGCGCGGTCTTCGCGCGCTGCGCCGACGACAGGGCGGCGGCAGGACGGCTCATGCCAGCGACCGTCCGGTGGCGACGCCGGCGGCGAAGGCCCGCACGGCCGACTCGAGCACGAGGCGTCCGTCGGCGCTGCCGAGCGAGGCCTCGCAGGCGCGCTCGGGATGCGGCATCAGGCCGACGACGTTGCGGCGGTCGTTGCAGATGCCCGCGATGTTGTGGAGCGAACCGTTGGGGTTTCCGGCCTCCGACGCAGCACCGGCGTCATCCACGTAGCGGAAGACCACCTGTCGTTCGCGCTCGAGGGCCTCGATGACGTCGGGCTCGGCGAAGTAGTTGCCCTCGCCGTGCGCGATCGGCATGCGCAGCACCTGACCGGCCGCGCAGGCGGCGGTGAACGGCGTGTCGACCGCCTCGACGCGCACCGCCACCAGCTTCGAGACGAACTTGATGCGCCGATTGCGGACCATGGCGCCGGGCAGCAGACCCGCCTCGAGCAGCACCTGGAGGCCGTTGCAGATGCCGAGCACCGGACCGCCGCGCGCGGCGAAGCTGGTCACCGCAGCCATGATCGGCGAGAACTTCGCGATGGCGCCGGTACGCAGGTAGTCGCCGTGCGCGAAGCCCCCCGGCAGGATGACGGCATCGGCACCGCCGAGGCTGGTGTCCTTGTGCCACACGAGCGATGCCTGCTCGCCCACGACGGCGCTGGCCGCGTGGAACGCGTCGTAGTCGGAGTTGGATCCCGGAAACACGACAACCGCGAACTTCATCGCGAGCCCCAGCCCCCAGCCCCCAGCACCCAGGTCATAGGACCTCCACCCGGTAGCTCTCGATGACGGGGTTGGCCAGCAGCGTCGCCGCCATCTCGGCCACGCGGGCCTCGGCGCTGGCGCGGTCGTCGCCGTCGAGTTCGACCTCGAAGAACTTGCCTTGCCGCACGTCACGCACGTCGCCGTAGCCCAGCGTGTGCAGGGCCTCGGCGACGACCCGGCCCTGCGGGTCGAACACCGACGGCTTCAGGGTCACATACACTCGCGCTCGCATCGTCGGTTCCGCTCCTTCTACGCGGCGGGGGCGGCAAAGACCCGCGCGAAAATCGCGTCCACGTTTCGCAGCTGTTCATCGAGATCGAAAGCCTTTTCGATCTCGGCGGCGCCAAGCACGCGCATGACATCCGCATCCGCCAGCAGCAGGCTCCTGAAATCCGTGCGCTCGTGGAACGACTGCATGGCGCTTCGCTGCACCCACTCGTAGGCCTGTTCGCGCGAGATGTCGCGGCGCGCCAGTTCCAGCAGGATCTGGCCGGAGAACACCACCCCGCGCGACCGTTCGAGATTGTCGCGCATCCGATCGGCGTAGACCACCATGCCGCTGACGATACGGGTAAAGCGCCGCAGCATGTGGTCGAGGGCGATGAAGCTGTCGGGCAGGATCACGCGTTCAACCGACGAATGCGAGATGTCGCGTTCGTGCCACAGCGCCACGTTCTCGAAGGCGGCGGTGGCGTTGCCGCGCAGCAGCCGCGCCAGGCCGACGATCTGCTCGCAGCCGATGGGGTTGCGTTTGTGGGGCATCGCCGACGAGCCCTTCTGGCCCTTGGCGAACGGCTCCTCGACCTCGCCGATCTCGGTCTTCTGCAGGCCGCGGATCTCGAGCGCGAAGGTCTCGAGCGAGGCCCCGGCGATGGCCAGCGCCGAGAACAGCTCGGCATGGCGGTCGCGCTGGATGACCTGCGTCGAAATCGGCGCCGGCACCAGGCCGAGGCGGGCACAGACGTCGGCCTCGATCGCCGGGTCGAGGTGCGCGAAGGTGCCGACCGCGCCCGAGATCTGGCCCACGGCGATGGCGGCGCGGGCGTGGGTCATGCGGCCGATGTCGCGGCCGAGCTGGTCGTACCAGAGCGCCAGTTTCAGGCCGAACGTCATCGGCTCGGCGTGCACGCCGTGGGTGCGGCCGATCATCGGCGTGCGGCGATGTTCCTCGGCCCGCGTCCTGATGGCCGCGCGCAGGTCCCCGAGCAGCTTCAGAATGAGGTCGGTCGCCTCGACGATCTGCAGCGCCTGTGCCGTGTCGACCACATCGGACGAGGTCAGGCCGAAGTGCAGCCAGCGGGCCGACGGGCCGACGTGCTCCGCCACCGAGGTCGTGAAGGCGATGACGTCGTGCTGCGTCGTCTTCTCGATTTCTTCGATGCGGGCGATGTCGAACGCGGCCTTGGCGCGCAGTTCGCGGGCGGCCTCGAGCGGCACAATGCCGGCGGCGGCCATCGCGTCCGCTGCCGCCAGTTCGACGGCCAGCCACGCCTCGTAGCGCCGTTCTTCGGTCCAGATGCGCCCCATCTCGGGGTTGGTGTATCGCCGGATCATGCCAGGGCCAGTTGTTCCGCCTCGAAGGCTTCCGGCGTGCCGCCGCCGAGCACCGTGAGGCTCAGGGAGCCGGTGGGAAACAGCCGCTGCGCGACCCGCGCGACGTCGGGCTCGGTGACCTCATCGATGGCTTTGAGCATGTCATCGAGCGACTCGCCGGTATCGCCGTAGATTTCCTGCCGCGCCAGGTGTGTCATGCGGCTCGAGGTGCTCTCGAGGCCGAGCATGAGGCTGCCCTTGAGGTGGTCTTTGGCGCGCTGCAGTTCGCCGGGCACCAGCGGATCGGCCTTGAGACGCCGCACCTCGGCCATCACGACGTCCACCAGTTCGCGCACGGCGTCGTTGGCGCACCCGGCATAGATGGTGATGGCGCCGGTGTCACGGTAGGTGCTGAGGCTCGAGAACACGGAATAGGCGAGCCCGCGCTTCTCGCGGACGTTCTGGAACAGCCGGGAGCTCATCGAGCCGCCGAGCATGGTGTTGAGTGCATACGCCACGTAGCGATCGGTGTCGCCGTGCGAGAGCCCGGGCCCGCCCAGGCACACGTGACTCTGCGCGAGGTCCTTGGTGCGGACGATCACCTCGGAGACGGTCGCCGGAGCCGTCTCGGCGATCGGCGTGCCGCTGGCGCCAGCCTTCGCGAAGGCCGCGCTCACCAGATCGCGCACCCGTTCGTGTTCGATGTTCCCGACGGCGG
>JANNIB010000185.1:0-3530 GCA_031404695.1 Acidobacteriota bacterium | reverse complement strand
CTGCGCCGACGCCCATCAGGTCTTCACGCTGGGCGTGCGGGCGGTGCTGGCCGAGTCGCCGCAGTTCCGCATCGTCGGCGACGCCTCCACCGGCACGCAGGCGCTGCAACTGGTCGAGCGTCATGCGCCTCACGTCCTCGTGCTGGACCTCGCGCTCGAACACGTCGGCGCGCTCGAGGTGCTCGACCGTCTCGCCACCAGCAAGTCATCCACGCGGGTGATCGTCGTGACCGAAGATCTCGACGCCGTCGATCTGCGCGCGGCGATCGTGCGCGGCGCGCGCGGGGTGCTGGCCAAGCAGGTCACGCCGGCGCTGTTCGTCAAGTGCGTGCGCAAGGTCGTGGCCGGCGAATACTGGATCGGCCGCGCCAACGTCGCCGATCTGGTCGACGCGTTGCGCAACCCGGCGCCCGGCGACGTGCCGATCTCGCGGCTGTCTCAGCGCGAGCGCGACATCGTGGACGCCGTCACCAAAGGCGCGAGCAACAAGGACATCGCCGGGCAGCTCGGGCTGGGCGAGCAGACCGTGAAGAACCACCTGCGGCGGGCCTTCGCGAAGCTCCGCGTGACCAACCGGGTGGAGCTGACCGTCAGGATGGCCGGGCGGACCCGCGAGGAGTAGCGCTGGCGACCTGGCGATCGATCGACGCCGCCACCAGCGTGGCCCCGTCGGCTCCGATCACGTCGCGCACGATCCGGCCGTGGCAGTGCAGGTCGGGCAGCAGCGCCACGCCAGGCCCCTGGAACGCGCCGCGGGATAACTCGATGACGAACTCGAATTCGCCTGTGGGCAAGCCGATGGCCGCCAGAGAGAACAACACCCCGGACTTGCTGATGTTTTCGGTCCAGCCCTCGGCCCAGTCCGCGGAGGGCGAGACGCGGTACCTGACCGGAGCACGCACGGTGAGCCGGGCTGCCCGGAGGGGGGCTTCTCTGATTTTCATAGAGCTGCACCCATAGTGTAGAACTTTTTTCGATATGCGCGTTCGCTGGAGCACATCGCCGTTACATACTCCGTGCAAACTCGCGAGCGTCGCCGGCCCCTCGGGCTGCACGTCGAGGGTCCGAACGGGCTGGCAAGGGCGTAGAACACGCGGCGTACAAGACTATAGCGGTGGCCAATGGCAAACTCCTCCCCCGAGGTTTCCATTCGGATCGCAGTGGCACACGATCAGCCGATCTTCGCGATTGGCCTGAGAGCGCTGCTCGATCGACACGTCGGCTTCGAAGTGGTCGGCGAGGCGCTGACCACTGACGAGGCGATCGATCTCGTGAGGCGGGTCGCGCCCGATGTGGTGATCGTCGATCACCGGCCACCGCGCTTGAACGGCGTGACCCTGGCGCGCATGCTGCAGCGCGCCGGCAGCTCCGCGCGGCTGGTCGTGCTGGCCACCCGCATGTCAGACGCGCAGATCCAGAGCGCCATCATGCACGGCGCCTGGGGCGTGGTGGCGAAGGCCTCGGCGTGTGAGGTGCTGCCCGGCTGCATCACGCAGGTGATGCAAGGCGAGCGCTGGATCGGCGTCGAGAGCGTGCATCCGCTGATGCGCACGCTGGTGCAGGCCCCGCCGACAGGATCGCGATCGCTCACCGCGCGCGAGGCCGAGATCGTCGAACGCGTCGCCACCGGCGCCAGCAACCGGGAAATCGCGTCGCGGCTCAGGATGGGCGAGCAGACCGTGAAGAACGGCCTGCGGCGCATCTTCAAGAAACTGAGCGTGGCCAACCGCGTGGGGCTGGCCCTGCTGGCGATCAACCAGGGGATTGGCGCCAACCGTCGCGAGCCCCGCGGCGGCGTCAGGGCGTGAGCCCGCGGCACCGCACGCGCTAGGCGCGGACGCTGCCCGGCTTTCCGGCGGCCACCACCACTGCGCCGGCGGTCGTCACCGGTGAATGGGGCGTCGTCACCTGGTCCACGATCCGGAAGTCGGCGCGCATCTCGGCCGCGGTGGCGGTGCAACTGATGTAGCCGCGCTTGCCGCTGTGGTAGGTGATGTGGGGATTGTCGCCGCGCATCTTCTCCCAGGCGGCTGTGACCGGCGTGCCGTCCCCGCCGGAGGTAATCGACGAATTCGTGAACTCGACCCCGACGGCCTCCGACCCGGGCTTCGTGAAGTCGAGTTTGAGGTCGGCGCCGTAGTGCAGGTGCACGTCGCCCGACAGCAGGATCGGATTCGGGGCCTTCGTGTCCTTCAACCGCTGGTACAGCCGTTGACGCGAGGCTGTGTAGCCGTCCCACTTGTCCATCGAGAAGCGGCCGTCGGGGTCGGCCGCCGCCCAGTCGCGCTCGAACGTCGGCACCTGCTGTCCGAGCAGCGTCCAGCGGCTGCGGGCTGACGCGAGGTTGTCGAACAGCCAGCGCTCCTGTTCGGCGCCGAGGATGGCACGCGCCGCGCTCAAGGCGTCCACACAGTTGGTTTTCGCGCCGCCGCCACACGCCTGCGGCGATCGGTACTGACGGGTGTCGAGCATGCTGACGTCGATCAGGTTGCCGAACTGAAGTCGGCGATAGAGGCGCATGTCGGGACCGCGCGGCATCGCCGACGCCCGCTGCGGCATCGCCTCGAAGTAGGCCTGGTAGGCGGCGGCACGGCGCAGCAGGAAGAGTTCGGGCGGGGCATCGTGTTCGTCGTGATCTCCGGCGTAGTCGTTGTCCACTTCGTGGTCGTCCCAGGTCACGAGGAAGGGCGCCGAGTGGTGTGCGGCCTGGAGGTCGGGGTCGAGCTTGTACTGCGCGTAGCGATTGCGGTAGTCGACCACCGTGAAGATCTCGTGCTGGTGGTGGCGGCGCACCCGGCCCGGGCTGCGTCCGCCGTGGTCGCGGTCTTCGTAGATGTAGTCGCCGGTGTGGACGACGAAGTCGAAGGCCTCTTCGGCGAGGTGCCCATACGCCGTGAAGTAGCCCTGCTCGTAGTGCCCGCAGCCGCAGACCCCGAAGCGCAGGCGATCCACGGCCGCACCGCTCGCGGGCGCCGTCTTCGTGCGGCCCACGGCACTCACCTCTCCGCCGCAGTGGAAACGGTACCAGTAGTGGCGTCCGGGTGCGAGACCGGGGGCTTCCACGTGCACGCTGTGTCCCAGTTCCGGCCACGCCGTCGTGGTGCCCTTCTGCACGATGGTGCGGAAGGTGGCGTCGCTGGCCACCTCCCAGCCCACGTCGACCCTGGCCATCGGCATGCCCCCGCCGTCGAGCGGCTCGGGCGCCAGCCGCGTCCACAGCACGACGCTGTCGGGCCACGGCTCGCCGGACGCCACGCCCAGGGGGAAGGGATACAACCGGAACGCCGGCTGCGCCCACGCCGTAGACGACGCCACCGGCTGCAGCACCGCCGCGGCGCCGAGCTTCCAAGCGAGGTTCAGGAGCTGCCGGCGCGAGAGGCCGTTCAGGAGGCGGTCGTGGAAGCGGATGGCGTGATGCATGGGGGTCTCGGGTCAACAGCGTGGCGCGCCGTTGAGACGGGCGCATGACAACCGCGTAAACACGAGAGCTTTACGACTGCGTCACGCCGCTCCGCTAGCGTGGCCGAATG
>JANNIB010000184.1:0-2930 GCA_031404695.1 Acidobacteriota bacterium | reverse complement strand
CTCTCAAACGTGTCCATCGGAACGCTCCCGTCCGTGTGCTTGGCGGCTCACGGCGGCAGTGTCCTCGCTGGACACACTTCCTGACACGTCAAACTTCTACTGCCTCCCCGGCAGAGCCGGGGGGCCTCCCTTTGTAGCTAGAGCTGGGAACGTAGCGGCCGGACGACGGTCTCCATGAACTTCTCGGTCCATGGACGCTGGCGCCACTGCTCGTAGGTGTATTTCGTGGCTTTCCGCAGGTCGGCCTCGAACACCTCCGTCATCTGCGCCGCGAATTCGCCGTCGTAGACGTTGAGGCTGGCCTCGTCGTTGAGGCGGAACGAGCGCACGTCGAAGTTGGTCGAACCCACTGACACCAGCTCGCGATCCACGATCAGGGCCTTGGAGTGCAGCATGGTCGGCTCGTACTCGAAGATCTCGACCTGCGCCTGCAACAGCGGTCCCCAGGCGGACCGCGACGACAGCCGCACGACCTCGGCATCGATGTGCTTGCCAGGCACCAGGATGCGCACGCGCACCCCCCGCGCGCGCGCCGCCAGCAGCGCGTTGTTAATCAGCTCGTCGGGCACGAAATACGAGGCCGTGAGGTCAATGGTGCGCTCCGCCGCGGCGATCGACAGCAGGTACATCAGGTGCATGCTATCGCTGCCGCCGGAGGGGGAGCTGATGAAGAGGTGCGCGTCCTGCTCGCCCTGCGGCTCCACCGGCGGGAAGTGCTGCGCGCCGTTCAGGACCTCGCCGGTCACCTTGATCCAGTTGTCGTTGAAAGCCGCCTGGAACTGGGCCGCCACCGGGCCTGCGACCCGGAAGTGCATGTCGCGCCAGTGTTCGGGATCCTGCGCCGTGCCCATCCAGTGATCGGCCACACCGACGCCGCCGGTGAAGGCGACCCGCCCGTCGATCACCAGCAGCTTGCGGTGGGTGCGGTTGTTGAGGCGTCCCAGGTGATACCAGGACAACGGGCGGTAGCGTTCCACGCGCACCCCGCAGCCCTTCATCTCGTCGAGCAGGGCCTCGTCCATCTTCAGGCTGCCGACCCAGTCGATGACCACCGACACCGTCACGCGCGCGCGCGCCCGGTCGCACAACGCTGCCGAGAAGCGCCGGCCGATGTCACCCGACCAGTAGATGTAAGTCTCGAAGCTGATGGTCGATGTGGCCTGGGTGATCCCCTCGAGCATCGCTGGAAAGATCTCGTCGCCGTTCTGCAGCGCGACCACGCGATTACCGGGCAGCACGGCAGGGCCCATCATCACGCCCATCTCGCGCTGGAACTGGGGATCGGTGGCGCCGTAGCGATGCTCGATGCGCCGATCGAGCCGCTTCTCCGGGATCATGAAGTTCATCGCCAGCACGAATGCCACGGCGGTGCCGACGACGGTGGCGGCGATCCAGAACAATCGTCGGCGGCTCTTGCCAAAGTGTGATGAAACCATAGGTCGCGTGTAGTGAGTGTTGAGCGGCGAGTGCACCTAGCGTAGCCGAGGTCTGCCCTGAACGGGGTCTATCGCAACCGGCACAGCTCGAGGGAGGGAGTGGCGCCGTATCGTATGGTGCAACTCGTCGAGTTCACCGGCCGCGCCGGCGGCCCAGACGTCCCGTCTCTTCGTCGATACAGGTACAGCGCACTTGCCCCCTCCTTCTGGAACGCGAGAACGAGGTCCGACCTCGCTGGTCGACCCCAACGGGTCCGCTGGCCATGCTGGAGCGGAGGATCGCGCCAGCGCACCCGCGCAGTCACCGCGACCGACGCCAATCGACGGGCGGTGTTCCAGCACAGAATGCCATCATGAGAGCGATCCGCGTCCACGGCCCGGACCGCCCGAGGTCCTGCAGCTCGAGGAACTCGCTGTGCCCGCCCCGTCGCTGCCCTGGAACGTGCTCGCCGCGCTCCCCGAAACGTGGCTGACTGCGTGGGGCTCGGTCGTCGAGGCGATGGGCATGGCGTCAGGGCACACGCTGCTCGTGCGCGGCGCGACGTCGTCGGTCGGCATGGCCGCGACCTCGCTGGCGAAGTACCGCGGCGTGCGCGTGCTGGCCACCACGCGCGCCGAGTCGAAGGCTTGAGCCCGCGATCGCGACGCGCACGCATTCGGGTCCATCATCGTGGTCGCCCGAGCCGCCGGCGCGCTGAGGTAGAAGCTGACGATCGGCGAAATGAACGAGGTCGTTGCAGTCTTGCCGAGCCGGTCGGCCGGCGCGCCGCAAGCTCAACAGTGCGAGTGCCAAGAGGAGACGGTCGATGAGACTAGTGGGGCGGCTGGCTCGGAGGCGCCTGTAAGTTTTCGCTCAGATCGCGTTCATCCAAATAGAGCGAACTCTTCCAGCGCCTTTAGAATCTGTAAGTTACAGATTCCACATTGCCGCCGATGCCACGATTACCAGGAATGCCGTGGCGCCTTGCACGCTGTTGCACGCCGAGCCAGGCGGGAATGACGGGTCGTATGATGCCATGATGCGATGTGTCGACGTCATGGGACGGCGCGCACGATCAGGCTCGGCCTCACCCGTGGGGAGCTGCCAGACCTGGACTGACGGCAGTCTCTGTTCGCGGCCGAGGCCTTCGGCGAGGGGAGGATGCCGCTGGCCGACCGATGTGAGCACGGTGGGCCAACCGTCGTGAACGTTCCCGTCAACCAGTCGTCGTCGCCCGAGGCCAAGATTGCGCTCTTCCGATCCTTGTTTCGGGGTCGCGAAGACGTCTACCCGCGCCGCTTCGAGAGCAAGAAGACCGGCAAGTCTGGATACGCGCCCGCCTGCGCGAACGAATGGGTGCGTGGCATCTGCGAGAAGCCGCGCGTCAAATGCGCCGAATGCCCCCACCGCCGATTCCTCTCAGTGACAGACGACGTTAGTCGCTGGCACCTGTCCGGCTGCGACAATACTGGGCAACCCTTCGTCGCGGGCGTCTATCCCCTGCTCCTGGATGA
>JANNIB010000183.1:0-2926 GCA_031404695.1 Acidobacteriota bacterium | reverse complement strand
CGCCACGGCCGACGCCTCAATCAGCGCGATCAAACGCAACCGGCCGCCACAGCGCGGACACTTCAGGACGTCCACCTCGAACGCGCGGCGCATCAGGTCGGCCCACGACGCGCCGCGGGCCGAGGGGCGACGCGTCATATCGGAGGCGGGGTCATCCACGGGCGGAGTGGTCGTGGCGCCCGGGGCGCTACCCGGCACCACCTCGGCGCGCCACGCGGCACGGAGGGCCAGCAGCCCGTGGTACAGCACGAGGTTCACGCGCGGGCGCGGCACGAGCACGGCGAGCCGTTCCAGGAACGCCGTGGGCGCAAACGTCACGTGCGTCGTGCCGTCGGCCCACGGGTGGCGGAGTTGCAGCACCACCTGACCATCAGCCGCCAGGTTCAGGCGCGCCCCCGCCACCGGCGGGCGCAGCGCGTAGCGACACACGCGCTCGAGCCGGTCGCGCTGTCCGGCCGGCACCCGCACCGCGGCGTGCAGGTCGAACCCCTCCCAGCGGGCGTGGCACGCGCCCAGCGCGGGCGCGCCGCGATCCACGAACGACGGCCCCACCCGGCGCGGGCGCGTACCCGGCGTGCCGCCGAGCGCCACGCGCCCCTGCACGGACGCCGCCGCCAACCCCGCCAGCAGCGGCGACGCCTCCGCGAATGCGTCCGACGCGCCGGGGTCGTCAGGGTCGCCGACGAGGCGCGCCAACACACGCTGCACCCCCGGCGTGATCGCGGCCAACACGTCGGCCACATCGGCGGAGTCCAACTCGGGCGCGGCGTGGAAGCGAAGGCGGCCGTCGTCCCCCCGTGCGAAGACACCGTCGAGCACGAGCGCGTGGATGTGCACGTTCAGATTCAGCGCGCCACCGAATCGCTGCACGATCGCTACGGCGCCGCCGCGCACATCGGACAGACCGCGCTCGCGGGCACGGGTACGCAGATGCCGGTACACCTCGCACAGCAGCACGCGCACGACCGCCTTGCAGAGATCGTGGCGCCAGGCGAGCAGGTACCGGATGCGGTGCGGAAGGGTCAGTACCCACTGACGCACCGGTACGTCTGGCAGCACGTGGTCTACCAAATGCGCACGCGGAGTTCCCCGGGCGTTTCTGCTACCGAGTGGTGCGGCCGCGCAGCCGCGACAACAACCCGCCGCACCGCGACGTGTGGCTCGACCGCCTGCGGCACGCCGTCAACATCTACGTGCCGCTTGCCGGCAGCACGCCGCGATCGTCGCTTGCCGCTCGTTCGCGGCTCGCACCGCTGGAAGGAATCCCAGATCGAGTGCACCGTCGAGGGCGCGCGCGTCAACGGCATGACCTTCACGGTGCCGTCGGTCGTGGGCGCCGCGTATCCGCTCGCGCTCGAGCGCCCCGATCCCGGCCCGAACGAGCTGCTGGTGTTCTCGCCATACCTGATTCACGGCGGCGCGTTCAACCAGCAGGCGGACCGGACCCGCGTCTCGCTCGAGATGCGCGTCTGGCGCGTGCCCGCCTGACGCACCACGCCACCGGCTGGCACACCCGGTGAATCAGCCGCCGATGCACCACCGCGACTCGCGCGGACGCCCGCCCGCCTCGACACAGTCGGCGCGCCGCTCGCGGGCCGGCGCCACGACGGTCATGCGCGCCAGCAGACGATTGAACCCGGTGGCCGGCTCCCACACGCCGACGTTGGCGAGCTGGATGCTGTAGGCGGGGATCCCATAGAGACCGCGCTCAGGATCGGGCAGGTGCAGGAGCAGATCGTAGTCGCCGTCGTCCAGGTCGTCCGGGAATCGGAGGTCAAGACGCACCACGTGTGTCTCGCCCGGCCCCCAGAAACGGGGATCGGCGGTCAGCGGAAAGCGCACGAGCCGGCCGGTCGCCACCTGCCGCAGCACCAGTTCCACGAGGTGCGGATTGTAGGGCGCCGCCCACCCGTCGTTGGTCACGCGCAGCGCCAGCGACCACGGCCGGCCCGGCACCGCCCGGGCGGGCAGGTCGGCATCGACGAGACGGAACCGGTAGCCCAGGCGGCGCCGGATCTCGCCGAAGCAGCCCTCCCGCTGCCAGAGGGCGATAACGGCCGGGTGGTAGTCGAGGTTAATCGTGCTCCACCGCATCCGGGCCAGATCGATGAGGGCCGGCGCGCAGTGCGCCTCGGCGGGCAGCGGGACCGTGTCGTCTCCGCCGGCGCCGCAGGTCTCGCCACCCTGGGGCACGAAGCGGTTGTCGAGGCCGAGATAGGCCTTGATGGCTTCGATCGACTGCGCGAAGCGGGATGGCGGCGAATATGTGCCGGCGTTGTCCGGGCCGGCGGCAAGGCAGTCATTGTGGGCGCCGACGCGCGCCTGCGCCGTGCCGCGGTGCGCGTCACTGGGCGCCAGCGGCTGCGGGCCGTAGAGTTGCTGCTTGTGGTAGGCGTAACGCAACGCCACCATGCGCGTGGAGGGCAGCGCCGACAGCAAGCGGTTCAGGATCGCCGCCGTGCGGCTGTTGAGACTCCGGTCCGGCTCCAGCAGGCCGTTCGACGAGCTGTGCCACTCGCCCCAGGCGCCCACGAAGCCGGCTTCCATGAACGCGATGACGTCGGCGTTGGCGATGAGCACGGGAGTGAGCTGGTCGATGTGCCCGAGCACGCGATCCAGCGGTGCGTCCACGGCACGCGGAAAGCTGGCATCCGTCGGGAAGTTGTAGGCGAATCTGGGCACGATCTTGAGGCCGGCTCGCCGCACCGCCGAGAACGCCGCGGCAATGTCGTCGAGCGCCGCCCGCGACAACGGGGCGGCCAGGAACTCGTCGATCACGAAATATGCGCGCACGACCGACAGGCCCTGGGCCCGCAGTGAAGCGAGGGTCCGGTCGTCGAGGGGAAACTGCTGCGTCCCCAGCCAGAACGGCACGAACTGCCGGTAGAATCCGCGCTCCGGATTCGGCACATCCTCGGCGGCCGGC
>JANNIB010000182.1:0-1752 GCA_031404695.1 Acidobacteriota bacterium | reverse complement strand
CCATCACCACCGGCGCCTTGTCGCAGGCGCCGAGGCATTCCATCTGCTGGATCGTGAACAGGCCCGACGGGTCGGTCTCGCCCTGCTTGATGCCGAGCACCTGCTCCATCGACTCGATGACCCGTTCAGCGCCGGCCAGCGCGCACGACAGCGTGGTGCACACCTGCAGCACGTAGGTGCCCACCGGACTGCGGTGGAACATCACGTAGTAGCTGACCACGTCCTCGACGTCGGCGGTCGTGATGCCGACCACTTCCGCCACGTGACGCGCCGCGTTGGCGCTGATGTAGCCCTGCTGGTCCTGCGCGAGATACAGCGCGTAGAGCACCGACGAGCGCCGGTGCTCGGGCGGATACTGCGCCGCCAGGCGTTCGAATTCGGTGCGCCGCTCGGCCGTGAACGCGAACTCCGGGCCCTCCGGCAGCGTCTGGCGCTCCGAACGATGCCAGCGCTCGGTGCCGTAGGGCATCGCGGGATGGAAACTCATCGATCCACGTCTCCCATGACCACGTCCAGTGAGCCGATGACCGCGACGACGTCCGCGATCATGCCGCCGACGACGAACTTGTGCAGCGCCTGGCTGGCCATCAGCCCCGGCGAGCGCATGTGCACGCGCCACGGACGGTTGGTGCCGTCGGAGACCACGTAGCAGCCGTGCTCGCCGCGCGGTCCTTCGACCGGCACGTAGGCGTCGCCGGCCGGCACGTTGAATCCCTGCGAGTAGATGAGGAAGTGCTGAATCAGCGCTTCCATCTCGGTGTAGACCTCGTCTTTGGGCGGCGGCGCGACCTTGCGGTCGGCGACCTGGTAGTCGCCGACCGGGTCGATGCGCTCGAGGGCCTGGCGGATGATCTTGACGCGTTCGCGCCTCTCGGCGACGCGCGTGATGTAGCGGTCGTAGACGTCGCCGTTGCTGGCGCCGATGACATCGAACGTGTAGGTTTCGTAGCCGGTGTAGGGGAAGGCGCGGCGCACGTCGTAGTCGCCGCCGGCGGCGCGCGCGATCGGCCCGAACAACCCGTACTGGTAGCAGTCGGCCAGCGAGATGGTGCCGACGCCGCGCGTGCGGTCGAGCCAGATCGGATTCTTCGTGAGCATCGTCTCGTATTCGTCGAGCTTGCCCGGCAGCCGATCGATGAAGGCGGTGACCGCTTCATTGAAGCCGCGCGGCAGGTCGTCGCGCAGGCCGCCGACGCGGATGAAGCTCGGGAAGAAGCGGAACCCGGCCATCATCTCGTTCAGGTTCATCAGGATCTCGCGCTCACGGAACGCGTAGAGCATCACCGTGATGGCGCCGATCTCCATGCCGTGGGTGCCGAACCACACGAGATGGCTGCTGATGCGCTGCAGCTCCGCGATGAGCACGCGGATGTCCCTGACGCGCTGCGGCATCTCCATGCCGAGGAGCTTTTCGACCGACAGGCAGAAGGCGAGGCTGTTGGACTGCGCGCCCAGATAGTCCATGCGCTCGACCAGCGGGATGACCTGCTGCCACTTCTTCTGCTCGGCGGTCTTCTCGATGCCGGTGTGCAGGAAGCCGATGGTCGGAGACACGGAGACGACCGTCTCGCCGTCGAGCTCGAGCACGAGCCGCAGCACGCCGTGCGTGCTGGGGTGCTGGGGCCCCATGTTGACGGTCATCGTTTCGGTGCGTACTTCAGCCATCCTCAGCCTTCCACTTCCCGATCGACGAAGGCGCAGATCAGGTGCAGCACCGTCATGTGCGCTTCCTGCACCCGCGCCGTCACCGCG
>JANNIB010000181.1:0-5232 GCA_031404695.1 Acidobacteriota bacterium | reverse complement strand
TACGAGAGATCGCCGCTCGGCAACGTGAGTGGCTGCAGGGTGCAACCGAGCTGCGTGAGCGTGGCCAGCGCGCGGGCGTTGTTGGCGCGGGCCTCGGCGTTGGTCTCGGCCTCGAACATCTGCGGCACGTAGCCGATCCGCCGCGGGTAGTCGGCGCGCCGCGCATCCCACACGAACGGCACGCCCTCGGGCACGGCCAGGTCGTGCCCGTCGGCGCCGGCAATCACGCTCAGCACGACGCCGCAGTCTTCGACGGTGCGGCAGAGCGGCCCGATCTTGTCGAGCGTGGTGCCGGCCGCCATCACGCCGTGGCGGCTGACGCGGCCAAAGGTCGGGCGCAGGCCCACGACGCCGCACCGCACCGCCGGCGACAGGATCGACCCGCCGGTGTCAGACCCGATGGCGAAACCGACGAGACCGGCCGCCGTCGCGGCCCCGGAGCCGGCCGACGACCCGCTCGATCCTTCGGCGGGATTCCACGGGTTGTTGGTGCGGCCGCCGGCCCACTGATCGCCGAACGCCATTTCTCCCGTGGTGAGCTTGGCCACCAGCACCGCGCCGCCGTCGCGAAGTCGCGTCACGACCGTGGCATCGGCGTCGAAGGTCTGGGCCGAAAGCGGCGGCGCGCCCCAGGTAGTGGGCGCGCCCGCGGCGGCGATGATGTCTTTCACGCCGTACGGCACACCGTGGAGCGGTCCGCGCAGACGGCCGGCGGCCAGGTCGGCATCGGCGGCGGCGGCCTCCCGCAGCGCGCGGGCTTCGGTGAGGGTGACCACGCAGTTGAGCACGCCGTTGTGCCGGTCGAGCCGGTCGAGATACATCCGCGTCAACTCGGTCGAAGTGACCTGCCGCGTACGCACCAGCGCCGCCAGGTGTGTCGCCGGCCAAAACGCCACGTCCTCCAGGCGAGCCGGTCGCCGCACCCGCGGCACGGCCGGCAGCCTGACGCCACCCACCGGCAGGGTCGTGGCCTCGCCGGGCGGCCGAGGATTGAAGTGGAACGGCAGCGGCGAGGCGTTGCTCAGCGTGTCTTTCTCGATGCGCGTGACACTCGCCGCCAGGCTCGAGAGCTGCTCGGCCACGTCCTGGCACTCGGCCTCCGACCAGTCGAGCCCGGCCAGTCGTGCCGCCGCACGAATGGTCGCGACGTCGATCGCCTTCGTGCCCGGAGCAATCTGCGCGAATAGCGCCGACGGAAGCACCGGCGACACGCCGAGCGCGGCGAAGTATCCGAGGAAGGCGCGGCGATGGGATGGCGTCATGGTGCGGGTGGGGCAGCTCGTTCGGTGCCGGTATAGGCGAAGTTCACGGTGGTCGAGCCGCCGGTCGGCACCTCCGCCGACGCGGTGAGCGGACCGTAGCGCTCATGCCAGATCTGCAGGACCTGGCGGCCAGCCGGCACGCCGCGGATCACGAACGACCCGTCTCTGCCGGTGACGGCGAAGTACGGATGGTCTACGACGGCGACGAACACGTTCATCCAGTTGTGGACGTCGCAGGTGACGCGCAGCATCTTCTCTTCGTGGGCCATCGTGATCGTGAACGGCGGGCGGCCCGCCACCTGACTGACGTTGAAGGTGTTACCCCTCGCAGAGAGCGCGTGGACGTTGTGCAGCGTCGGATCGCCGTTACGTACCTCGAGCACCTGCCCGCGCTGCAAGGCGACGACACGCGGCCGGAACATGCAGCCCTGCTGATCGAGCACCACCGGCGCGGCCGGCGCCGGGAGGCCGGGAAAGGGTCCACGCACCTCGACGAACACGCTCGCGAGTCCGCCGTCTCCGGCGCGGACGACGAAGTCGTGGGTGGGCCGGGTGTCGCCGTAGGCGCGACTGCAGGCCGGGTCCATGCCCATCCGCACGACCGGGTTGGCGGGGGCGGGCCCGGTGAGCCGCACGTGCCCCGCGATGGTGCCCACGGCCTGTGCGCCAGCGCCCGTCCCTGGCGACGCATCGACGCCGATGAGCGCCGCGCCGAGCGCCGCAGCCACCAGCCACACGACAGCCATCGTCCGCGTCACCGGCACGACTACGGCTTCCTGCGCATCGACGGCGCCGCCGCCGGCGCGCCGCCCTTCGGGTACCAGTACTCGCTGTGGCACGATTCACACGCCCGATCCAGCAGGTCCCCGGCTTCCGACAGGCGATTGACGTCTTTGGCATCCGCCGCCCTGATGGCGAGCACGGCGGCGTCGATGAGACCCTGCGACAGGCGCGCGAACTTCGCGCGATCGCGGTCGATCAGGATCTGAATCTGTTCTGGTAGCAGATCTTCAGGGGCCGGCGGTTCATCGACGAGGCTCGGAATCGGCGTGGCCGGGGCCACGCGCCGTCCGGGCACACGCAGCAGGTTCGCCGACTCCGCGAGAATGAGCGCGTGGCGCCTGACGGCGTACCAGTCGTCGTTGGTGCGAGGCACGGTCTCGACCACCCCGGCGGCGGTGATGTCGAACGACACCGCGTCCCACAAGGCGTCTGCGGATGGGTCGATGATGCCGTGCATCAGCTCCTTGATGGTGCCCGTGATCACGTAGCGCGACGACGCCACCGGACGGGGTTTCGCGGTCGTCGATGCCGCGGCCTTGGGCGTGGCCGGCGGCGGTTGCGGGGCGGCGGGTGCCGGCATCGCCAGCAGTGCCGACAGCAGGGTCGCGATCCAGGCGGACGTTCGCATCAGACACTCCACAACGCGTGGCGGGGGAAGGCCGTCTGGATGGTAGACCATCATCGCGCGCGACACGCACGATAGAATCCGGCCTGTGCACGATCTGCTGGTGTGGCTGGAATCCGCGGCCGTCTCGACGTGGGTGCGGGAGTCGGGATCGCTGTGGGCGTATCCGGCGGTGCTGGCCGCGCACACCGTCGGCATGAGCCTGCTCGTGGGGGCCAATGCCGTGCTCGATCTGCGCCTGCTCGGCGTGGCCCCGCAGGTGCCGCTGGCGCCGCTCTTCGCCATCTACCGCGCCCTGTGGACCGGAGCCGCACTCAGCTTCATCTCGGGGGCGTTGCTCTTCGGCGCCGATGCGTCCACCAAGGGCGCCACGACCGTGTTCTTCGTGAAGCTGGCGTTCATCGCGGCTGCGATCGTGGTCGCTCGGCGCTTGCGGCCCGCCTTCCGGAGCCCGGACGCTGACGCGGCCGTCGTGCCAGGACGTACGCGCCTGCTGGCCGCGCTGTCGCTGGCGCTGTGGGCCGGGGCCATCACGGCCGGCCGCTTCATGGCGTATCTCACGCCGGGGCCCACGTAGTGTCCATGTTCACGCCCGAACTGGAACAGTTCGCCGCCTGGCTGCACGAGACGGCGCCGTCGCAGTGGGTGCGCGCATGGCCGTGGACCTGGGCCATCTGCGAGACGCTCCACTTCATCGGCCTGTCGGTGCTCGTGGGCGTCATCGGCCTGCTCGACCTGCGGCTGATGGGGTTCTTCGGGCGCATTCCGCTGGCGGCCCTGCGGCCGCTCCTGCCCTACGGCATCGCCGGCTTCGTCATCAACGCCGTGACCGGCGCGATCTTCTTCGTGGGCACGCCCGAGCAGTACGTGACCAACGTCGCCTTCGGGATGAAGATGCTGTTCGTGCTGGTCTCGGGCCTGAACGTGCTCTACTTCGAGAGCCGGCACGGCCACCGCGTGCTCACGCTGGCCCCGGATGCCTCGACGCCCATGGCGTTCAGGATCGCGGGGGCGATCTCGCTTGGCTCCTGGTTGATGGTGCTGTACTGGGGCCGGATGTTGCCCTACATCGGCAACGCGTTCTGACCCCGAGCGCGGGCGCTACCCGCGGCGGCCGACCGGGGTGCCGTCGAGCAGCGTGAAGCGGGCGCCGGTCATGCCGTGCGAGCCGGGCGCGCGCGAGGGATTCCCGGTGACCTTCACCACCGTGCCCACCGGCAGGGTCGTGGGCGTCCAGGCCAGCGACGCGGCGGCGGCCATTTCGATCTGCCACACGACCTTCTGCCCCGTCTCGTCGGTAGCTTCGAGGAACACCCACGAATGCGGGTTCTTGAGCAGCACGCGCGTCACCGCGCCCTGCACCTCGACTTTCTTCGACTCGTCGTAGGCGGCCGCGGCGGAATGATGCGCGGCCACTGGTCCGACGCTCACGAGCGCGGCGATGGCCACGGTGGCCACGACGATGGGTCTCCAGGATCGAACAGTCATGCGGTCCTCGCTTCTTGCGCGTCTCACTTGTACTTCGCGGGAATGAACTGCACCGACATGCGGGCGGTTTCAGGGTCGCACTCGAACGGCTTCAGCTTGTAGCCGGCCGCCGCCGGCAGCCAGCGCATCGTGTAGGAGGCCGGCTGGCGCAGGAACATCGGATCTTCCACCGTGACCGTCGCTTTCAACTGGTCGGTGTCGCGCCAGTAGCGCTCGGTCACCTTCTTCTGCGGCGACGAGGGGATGCCGTTGTAGTCGTCGAAGCCGGTGATGTCGAACACGAAGTGGGTGGTGGTCACGATGAGGGCGTCGCCCTCGTACCTGCCCACCGACAGGCCCTGCACGCCGTAGTCCTTGACTGACGGCTCGCGGCCGTCGAGCCACACGGTGCGGAGCTGGTCGTCCTTCTCGTAGCGCAGCAGCACACGGTCGGGCCACTGCACCACTTCCATGTAATAGGGGTCGAACTCGATGGCCGGCGGCGTGGCCGGCTGGCAGTCGTACTTGGGTGAGAGCGGCTCGTCGAAGATCTTCTGGAACGCGAGGCCGCGCTCGTTGAGCACCGGGAAGTTCGACACGTAGTTGGCGTCGGCCTTGGTGCCGTCAGGCAGCGTGCGGCCCACGGCCATGGTGCGGGCCCACGGCATGATCTCGGAGTTGATCGGGTGGGCCCGGCCGGTGCCGTCCCAGACACCGGCGAGGTTCGGCACCGGTGAGGCGGCCTGCGCCGCCTGCGCCCGCAGCCGCGGCGTCGGATCTTCGGTGGTCGCCATCACCGCGCCGGCGCACAGCGCCACGGCGAGGTACCGTGTTCGAGCCAGCCGGCTCATCGTGCCTGTCATGCTCGCTCCTGACCGACGTGGAGTCGCCCACACCGCGAGGCAGGATACCTGCTTTCCTGGTTCCAACGAAACGCCCGCCCGGCCCGTCCACTCGCTACCTCATACCGGGAGCGATGACGATGACGGCACTCATACTTACGGCCGCACTGGCCGTGCAGCAACCCGACCTTCGCGATGCGGAGTCGGTCACGCGGCTCCTGGCGTCGCTTCGTTCGGCCGATCCGGCCGTCTG
>JANNIB010000180.1:0-2115 GCA_031404695.1 Acidobacteriota bacterium | reverse complement strand
GACTGAAGCCCGTGCCGAGTCCGAGCGTGAGCGTCGTCGCCCTCCTGCAAGCCCCCGCCACCGATGCTCTTCCCCGCGCGCTCGGCGCCATCGGGCCGCAGGGCCTGGCGTGGTGGCAATGGCTGGCGATCCCGGCGCTGGGCGTCGGCGCCCTCATCATCGGCCGGCTGCTCGGCGCCGTGACGCGCGGCCTGCTGCTACGGGTGGCGCGCCGCACGGCGTCGTCGTGGGACGAGCGCTGGCTGACGCGTATCGCGCCGGCGCTCACGGTGGCCTGGGCGATCGTCGTGGCCGCCTCGGCGCTGCCGTGGCTCGAACTGCCGCCGTCGGCCGCCCGCGTCGTCTCGGCCGTGCTGACCGCTGGCGGCGTCATCGCCATCTTCTGGACGCTGTGGCGTTCGGTGGACGCGCTGCTCGAGATGCTGGTCGAGCGCTCGTGGGCGGGCGGTGATCCGTCGGCGCGCTCGATGCTGCTGGTGGGCGGCAACCTGCTCAAAGCCGCGGTGATGGTGATGGGCGCCATCACGACGGCGGCGACCTTCGGCTATCCCGTGACCACCGTTGTCGCCGGGCTCGGCATCGGCGGCATCGCCTTCGCCTTCGGCGCGCAGAAGACGGTCGAGAACCTCTTCGGCTCGATCGCGCTGGCCGCCGATCAGCCCTGCCGGGTCGGCGACACCGTGAAGGTGGAAGACGTGGTGGGCCAGGTGGAATACATCGGCGCGCGATCGACCCGCATCCGCACCGCCGACCGCACGCTGGTGACGATTCCGAACGGGCGCCTCGCCGACTCCCGCATCGAGTCGTATGCGGTGCGCGACCGCATCCACCTGGCGACGACCATCACGCTCGGCTACGGCGCCAGCGAGGCGCAGGTGCGCCAGGTGCTCACCGGCATCGACGGGGTGCTGCGCGGGCATCCGCTGGTGTGGCCGGAGGTCATCGTGGCGCGCCTGGCGAAGTTGGGTCCGGCCACCATCGACGTCGAGATCCTGTGCTGGTTCGAAACGACGGAGTACGAGACCTTCCGCGGCGCGCGTCAGGACGTCCTGCTCGGCGTGATGCGGGTCGTGGAAGACAGCGGCGCCAGCTTCGCGCAACTGCCGCCGCCCGCGCCGTCTGCATAGTGGGGACTGTCCCCATTCTGGCCAGGGCCAGCCTTTGTACGCCGCAACTGCAATTCGTCTGGCTGCACCCAGAATGGGGTCTGACCCCAATATTCATCGGCGGCTGAAGAGGAACTCCTGCACTTTGCCGTCGGGCGTCCGATACATCAGCGTGCTGGCGGCAGTGGCACCCACCTTCAGCGCCAGCGACGACACTTCCATGCCGCCGCGTTCGCGGATCGCGCCGGGCTGCACGTCGCTCACGTCGCCGGCGTCGACCAGCGACTTCGACATCACGGCCAGGCGCGCCGGCGTGAGGAAGGCGCTGTATTCGTCGCCGAGGATCGCGCGGTTGACCTCGCCCCTGCGGATCTGCGCCAGCAGGTCGAGCGCCACCTCGCGGGCCGGCGGCCCGCTGACCGTCGGCGCGTCGGCCACCGGCATCAGCTTCGCCAGCACCGCGCTCTCGATGGTGTCGAGCACGCCGCCCGCCCAGTCGGCGTTGGCCATCACGACCACCGCCGAGCGCGACGACGGCACCAGAGCGTTCCTCGCGCCGAAGCCGCTCACCGCGCCGCCGTGCTGCAGCACCAGCGCCGGCCCGCGGTCGCGAATCGACTGGCCGCAACCGTAGCCGCTGGTGCGGCCGTCGGTGAGCGTGCGCGGTCTCGTCATCGTGGTCCACGCCGCGGGCCCGAGCACTTTGCCGTCCATCAGCGCGAGATCCCACGTCAGCAGATCCGTCGGCGTGGACCAGATGCCGCCGGCGGCGCCAATCCAGCCGTCGCCTTCCGGCACCGCGGGTTCGACTTCGCCGAGGCCGAGCGGGGTGTAGCCCTCGGCCATGCCCGGGCCGCCGCGCCTGGGCTCGTAGCGGGTGTGACGCAGGCCGAGCGGCGTGAACAGACGCCGATCGAGCTGCGTGGCGAAGGGCTCGCGGCCGGCGCGTTCGGCGATGGCGCCGAGCAGCAGGTAGCCGGTGTTGCTGTAGGAATAGCGGGCCCGCGGC
>JANNIB010000179.1:0-9232 GCA_031404695.1 Acidobacteriota bacterium | reverse complement strand
CGCGCTTCCGCGAGATTTGCGAGATCATGCGCGCGTATGACGTGAGCTTCTCGCTCGGCGACGGATTGCGGCCCGGGTCGATCGCGGACGCCAACGACGAAGCGCAGTTCGCCGAGCTGAAGACCCAGAGCGAGCTCACGAAGATCGCCTGGGAGTACGACGTCCAGGTGATGAACGAAGGCCCCGGTCACGTGCCCATGCATCTCATCAAGGAGAACATGGAGAAGCAGCTGGAGTGGTGCGCCGAGGCGCCCTTCTACACGCTGGGCCCGCTCACGACCGACGTCGCCCCCGGCTACGACCACATCACCTCGGCCATCGGCGCTGCCATGATCGGCTGGTACGGCACGGCGATGCTCTGCTACGTCACGCCCAAGGAACACCTGGGGCTGCCGAACAAGGACGACGTCAAGACCGGCGTCATTTCCTACAAGATCGCCGCCCACGCCGCCGATCTCGCCAAGGGACATCCCCGCGCCAGAATCTGGGACGACGCGCTCAGCAAGGCGCGCTTCGAGTTCCGCTGGGAAGACCAGTTCAACCTGGCGATGGATCCGGTGACGGCGCGGGCGTATCACGACGCGACGCTGCCGGCGCAGGGCGCCAAGGTGGCGCACTTCTGTTCGATGTGCGGACCGAAGTTCTGCAGCATGGAGATCACCCAGCAACTGCGCCGAGAGGCCGCGCAGGGTATGGCCGACAAGAGCGACGAGTTCCGCCGTCAGGGCGAGATCTACGTCGCGTCCAAGGGATAGACGTTCGAGGAGGATGAGCCGTGAAAGTGTCCGGATGTACGGTTGGATTGTTGCTCGCCGCTGCTGTCGCCTCGGCGCAGGACGCGCCCCCGCTCGCCACGCAGATCGCCGGCGCCGTGCTGGCGGCGCCCGACGACCGCCGGGCTGGCGCCAAAGTGCTCGGCTGGGACGCCGGCGGGAAGATTGTGACGCTGCGCGAGGGCGCCAACGATCAGGTATGCGTGGCCGACAACCCGAAGGTCGAAGGCTTCAACGTCGCCTGCTATCACAAGGACCTTGATGCCTTCATGGCGCGCGGCCGTGAGTTGATGGCCCAGGGCGTGACCGACGACAAGCAGCGCGATGCCACGCGCTGGAAGGAAGTGGACGAGAAGAAGCTGGCGATCGGGAAAGACGCGTCGCTGACGGTGCTGACCGGCAAGTCGTTCGATGCCGCCACCGGCCAGGTGGCCGATGCCTACACACGCTGGGTGCTCTACGTGCCCTACGCCACCGGCGCCTCGACCGGACTTGCGACCAAGCCGGCCCCGGGTGTGCCCTGGCTGATGGATCCCGGCACCGCCGGCGCGCACATCATGATAAGCCCCGTGCGCCCGACGCCGTAGCGCGATTACCGCGGAGACGTGCCGGCCGGCGCCGGCACGATCTGCACGAGCGTCGGGAAGCGTTCCGGCGCGGTGCCAGGCCTCGGGTTCGGATAGCCTGCCGAGCCGCTGAACGTGTAGTCCTTCACGGTGACGCCCGGCGGGAACGCCATCGTCTCTTCGCGGAAGCGGCCCACCTCGAAGGCGTGCGTCGGCGGCACCTCGAACACGAGGTTGCCCTTTTCCTTCAGGACTGTGCGGTAGTAGGCCACCATCTCGGCGAACGGCACCGTGGACCCGAAGATGTAGTACTTCTGGCCGCGGCCGGCGTCGTACGATCGCAGGTACACCGCTGACGGGTACACAGGGAACCCGAGCTCCGCATCCGTCGGGCGCCCGTCCTTCTGCCCGCCCGGTGCCGTCGCCGCCGTCGGCACCGACACGCCGGAACGCACCCCTGGTGCCGGTTGCTGCGGCGGACGCGCCGGTGGCGGCGCCTGTGCGGAGAGCGACACCGCAACGCCGCAGACGACGGCGCCCATGAGGAACGGCAGACGGCGCGGGTGATGGTCCATCCTCGTATTATAGAGCTCGACTCATGGCCCATCCGCTCGAGACGTTCGTTCGTACCCACGAAACCTGGCTGCACGAAGTCATCGACGCGCTGGTGTCGATCGAGTCGCCTACCGACGACAAAGCCGCGGTGGACCGCTGCGGTGCCGAGTTCCGGCGCCGCGCCGCCGCGATCGGCATGCGGGTGCGGGTCGAGGCGCGGCCCGACGCCGGCGATCACAGCGTGGTGGAGATCGGCGAGGGGCGCCCGCGCATCCTGCTCGTGGGCCATGTGGACACGGTGTGGCCACACGGGCAGATTGGGCGCATGCCGCTGGTGCGCAAGGACGGCAAGCTCTGCGGTCCCGGCACGCTGGACATGAAGGTCGGCGTCTCGATGGGGCTACTGGCGGCGCGCGCGGTGTTCGAGACCGCGCCCCCCGGAAGCGGCACCATTGCCATGCTCGTGACGTCGGACGAAGAGACCGGCAGCGACACCTCGCGCGCACTCATCGAGGCCGAAGCGCTCGCCAGCGACGCCGTGCTCGTGCTCGAGCCGGCGCTGGCCGGAGGCCCGCTCAAGACCAGCCGCAAGGGCATCGGCCAGTATTACCTCGCCGTCACTGGCGTCTCGGCGCATGCGGGCGTTGATCCCGGCAAAGGCGTGAGCGCGATCCGCGAACTGGCCCGCCAAATCATCGCCGTGGAGGCGCTGCACGATCTCGACCGCGGCGTGTCGGTGAACGTCGGAGTGATCAGCGGCGGCACGCGGCCCAACGTCGTCGCCGAACAGGCGCACGCGGTCGTGGACGTACGGGCGCCCTCGCTCGACGACGCGGCCCGCATCGACCAGGCGTTCCAGGCCCTGCGGCCGATATTGCCGGGCGCGCGGCTCGCCGTGACGGGCGGCTTCGAGCGTCCGCCGATGGAACGATCGGCCGGTGTCGCGGCGCTCTACGAACATGCGCAGGCGGCGGCGGCCGAACTCGGTCAGACCGTGGCGGAAGGAGGCACCGGGGGCGGCTCCGATGGCAACTTCACGGCCGCACTCGGTGTGCCGACGCTCGACGGGCTGGGAGGCGTCGGCGACGGCGCGCACGCGATCCACGAACACGTTGAACTCGACAAACTGGTGCCGCGCACGGCGCTGCTCGCCGCACTCATCGCGCGCCTGCTGTCGCCCGCGGGCGTGCTTCCCGCCCGCTGACGACGCCGTAGCGGGCCTTGAGCAGGCCGACTATGCGGCCGACTTCGTCGGTGTAGGTGGCCGGCGCGTACTTCTTCGCGTACAGCCGCTCGTAGCCATCAACGAGGTGCGGATACTCAGAGGCGATGACCTGCAGGAAGTGGCTGCGGGCGCCGCCTTCGAGGTGCAGCACCATCGCGCCAACCGAGCGCGCGCCGTGGTCTGCAGCAGCCTTGATCGTGGCCTCGATGAGTGCCGGCCTGGTCGTGATGCCGGGCACCAGCGGCGCCATCAGCACGCCGCAGTGAATCCCGGCGTCCACGAGCGCCCGCACCGCACGCAGACGCTGCAGAGGGGGCGCGGTGCCTGGTTCGAGACGCCGCCACGCGTCGTCGTCGAGCGACGGCACGCTCAGATAGACGCTGACGCGGGTCGTGGTCGACAGCGCCCGCAACACGTCGATGTCGCGCACGACCATCGGGCCCTTGGTCACGATCCCGATCGGCCACGGCACATCGCGAAACGCTTCGAGACAGGCGCGGGTGAGGCCATAGGTGCCCTCGATCGGCTGGTACGGGTCGGTCGCCGTGCCAATCGCCACCTGCTCGGCGGGCCGCGACGGCCCGGCGAGTTCCCGGCGCAGCACCTCGGCGATGTTGGTCTTCACGAAGATGACCGACGCGAAGTCGTCGCCGCTGCCGAGCTCGAGGTGCGGCTGGTACTTCCGCGCGAAGCAGTAGTGGCAGCCGTGGGTGCAGCCGCGATACGGATTGAGCGTCCACTTGAAGAACGGCATGCCGTGCGCGCGGTTCAGCGCCGAGCGGCAGCGGATCTCCTGGTAGGTCGCGTCGTCGCCGCGGGTGACGGCGTCGGGCAGGGCGGCTACGCCGCCCGCCTTCACCAGCCGCGCGACATCGCGAGTGGTGGGCGGCTGAGCGAAGTCGAACAGGTCGCGCGACAGCCGGTCCTGCATGGCAGTCGCACTATTTCGCTTTTTGTTCGCCTCGTCAAGTCGTAACCAGCGGCGGGCGGCAGCCCGCTCAGCCGGCTTCGCTGCGCGCTTCGCCGCGCCAGTACTCGACCAGGTCGGCCAGCGTGGTCGACAGGGAATAGTCGGGCTGCCAGCCGGTGTCGGCCGTGAGGCGCGAACGGTCGCCGAGCACGATCGGCGTGTCGGCCGGACGCATACGCGCCGGATCCTGCGCGACGGTGACCGGCACGCGGACATGCGCGCGCAGGCCGTCGAGCACGGTCTGCATCGACACCGCGGCGCCGGAGCACACGTTGTAGCAGACGCCGGCTCGACCGCAGGTCATCAGCGCACGATACGCGCGCACGATGTCGCGCACGTCGCTCAGATCGCGCAACGCCTCGAGGTTGCCGACCAGGAGGGTCGGCGGCATGAGTCCGGCCTCGATGCGCGCCAGCTGCCGCGCGAACGCCGGGGCGGCGAAGGCCGGCGATTGCAGGGGGCCGATGTGATTGAACGATCGCGTGACGACGACCGGGATGCCGTTGTCACGCCAGGCGTCGAGCGACGCCATCTCCTGCGCCAGCTTGCTGGTGCCGTAGGGTGTGTTGGGCGCAATCGGCGCGTCTTCCGTGAGCGCGTCGGTCGAGGGCCGGTAGATCGTCGCCGAGCCCGTCACGAGCACGCGCGGCGCAAGGCCGGCCGCGTGCAGCCCGGCCAAGAGGTTCAACGTGCCGACGACGTTGCCGGCGAACGTGTCTTCAGCCAGTGCCCACGAGTCGCCCACATGCGGCACGCCGGCCAGGTGATAGATGGCCGACGGCGCCGTCGCGGCGAGCGAGCGCGCCACCTCGGCGCGGTCGAGCAGCTCGATGGCCTGCCAGGGCACGCCGTCGATGTGCGGGTGACTGGTGCCGGGCCGATGCCAGCCAATGACCGGGCCCTCGGCCGCGAGCAGCCGTAGCAGGTGCTGGCCGACGAACCCGGCTGCCCCGGTGACGACCACCGGCGCGCTCATCGGCCCGCTCCGCCGCCGCCGAAGTTGCCGAAGAAGTTGGAGAAGGTGCCGACGCCGGCCAGCGTGAAGCCGATGTTGAAGCGGCGATCGGTCGGTAGCGCCGAGCCGCCGCCGAAGTTCCCGAAGTTGTATTCCTGGTACTCCAGGACGATGCCGCAGCACTGCGCGTTGTAGGAGCCGACGATCCCCTGGCGGATGACGGTCTTGCGCTCGATGTCCCACGCCATCTGGTATTCGCCGCTGACCCGTCCGTCGAGGGCGGTCAACCGCGAGTTGGCGTTGAACGCATTGGTCGGGTAGAACGCCGACAGGCTGCGGCTCCACGCCACCGACACGCTGGCGTTCGGCGTCACGAAGTTGCCGCCGGTCGAAATCGACAGCATCTTCTTCGTCGGCCAGTCGTACTGCACGTTGAGGGTGGTGGCCAGCATCTGCGAGGCCTGCGAGCGCAGGTTCAGCGCCACCGGCGAATATTTGCTCGGCGGACGCACGCTGCCGCTGTCGACGTAGCTCGAGCTGTAGGACGGGTCGAACGAACTCGCCGTCTCGTCGGTGTAGTAGCTCTGGGTGACGCTCAGCGTGAGCAGCTCGCGCGGGGCACTGGCAGACGTGGAGGGCGCGGCGGTCGAGGGGGCAGCGGTGCTGGGGGCTGCGGTCGCGGACGTCTTCGGCGCCTTGCGGACCAGCACGCGGTTGGTCAGGCCGTAGGTCATCCGCGTGACGCCGCCGATGACGCGGTCGTAGGAGCTGCCGAGCAGCAGGACGCGGTCCTGGCCCTCGATGGCGGTGATGCGCTGCACCGAAAACGCCGGCTCGATCACGTGCTTCAGCCGGTCGGCCAGGAAGTTATTCGGTGTGTAGACGCGGCTGAAGACCGGCCCGGTGAAGTCGGCTTTCATCTCGGCGTAGTTCCGGGTGTAGGGCTCCTCGACCCGCTGCCTCGTCTCCACATCCCGGCTCGCGCTGTAGGTCGTGGACCGGTACGACAGGTTCACGGTGGCGGTCAGGAACGGCAGGTTGCTCACCGGCGCCCGCAGCGTCGGGGTGATGTCGAGCTTGTTGAGCGTGTCGTCGATCTCCTGCGCGCCGTTCTTCTGGATGTAGAGCGGCCGCGAGGCTTCTGACTGCAGCGCAAAGAACACCGGCAGCCGTCCGAGCTTGCGGCTCGAGACCGAGGCGGTGAGGCTCGGCAGCGACCCCGAGACGATCGACTGGTCGGCGTTGAAGAAGTTCTCGTTGCGCGAGGCGGTGAGCGACGCGTTCACGAACTGCCACGAGCCGGCGATGTTGGCGTTGATGGTGCTGCTGCCCTGGGTCGCGTTGTAGAGGTCGCGACTGTAGAACTGGTTGAGCGTGAGCTGCGACGAGTAGTCGATGCGGGCGCGTCCGGTGAGCCCGAGCGGCAGGCCCTGGTTGATTGAGCCGTTCACGAGCAGGCTCTGTGATTCCGGCAACGAGACGCCGTTCAGCGTGCCGGCCTTCTGGCTCAGGCGATACGCCTTGATGTTGCCGTTGGCCGAGCCGGAGCGGATCCAGCGGTACTCCGTGCCGTAACCCTGGCCGCGCGAAGTGAACCAGTCGTGCATCACCGTCAGGTCCTGGCTGCGTGAGATTGCCCAGAAGAAGGCGTTGCTCACCGAGGAGCCCTGGTAGACCGACCGGCCATAGGTGGGCAGCAGGAAGCCGGTGGAGCGGCCGTCGTCCTGGATGGGGTAGTAGAGAATCGGCAGGTAGAACACCGGCACGTCCTTCACGCGCATGACGGCGTTCCTCAGGATGGCGTAGTCGCCGACGTTGATCGTGAACGACCCGGCCGTCATCTCCCAGCGGGGCGTGGGCTGCACGCAGGTGGTGAAGGCGCCCTTGGTGACCTTGTAGCGGGCCTCTCCGGTCTTCTCGACCATCGTGCCGTAGAAATAAACGTCGGGTTCGAGGCCGCCGAACATGCTCTTGTCGGCCCGATCGCCGATGGCGGCCATCCCCGAAGCGCCGAAGAAGGTGCCGGTGCCGGCGCGGGTGTTGAAGATGACGCGCTCGGCGGCGATGCGCGCCGTGGGGGTTTCGTAGAGGACGTTGCCGGTGGCTTCGAGCAGGTTGGTGTCGAGGTGCACGTCGACGACGTCGGCGTAGAACTTCTGCCCCTTCACCTCTTCGTTCTCGAGCTCCACCTGCCCCGAGAAGCGCCAGTGATTGGCGTCGATCTGCTCGATGCGGAACTGCTTGTGGTTGTAGCCCGGCACCTGCCCCTGCGCCACGGCCGGAAGGCAGAGCAGGAGGAGCGCGAAACAGCGGCTCAGGCGGGGCGTCATGCGGTGGTCGCCGGCCGAAGGCGAGCGTTCGAAGAATATCACGCGGGTTCGAACCCGCTCTCCACGAGTGCGGCGCGCAGCGGGCCGACCAGATAGATGGAGCCCGCCAGCACGATGGGATCCGCGAACGCGCGCGCGTGGGTCACGGCCGCGCCAGCGTCGTGCACGGCCTCGATGGCAGTGCCGGGGGCCGCGTGACGAGCCACCTCGCGCGCCAGCGCATCCGCCGCCATCGCGCGCGGCGTGGCCGCCTCGGTCACGATGACCCGGGCCACGTGCGGCAGCAGCGGTCCAAGCACGCCGGCGACGTCCTTGTCGGCCATCACCGAGGTGACCAGCGTGACCGACTGAACCGAGGCCATCGAGAGATACGACGCCAGGGCGCGGGCCCCGGCCGGGTTGTGCGCGGCATCGATGAGCACGCGCGTGCCGGTGGCGGCGTGGCCGAGCCACTCGAGGCGCGCCGGCCACTGCACCCGCGCCAGCCCGGCCTCGACGTGCGCGGTCGTGAGCGGCCGCTTCGTGGCTGCCGCGAAAGCTTCGAGCAACCGGATGGCGACCAGGGCGTTGCCGGCCTGATGGGCGCCGCCGAGCGCCAGCCGCACCGGGCCGTAACGTCCGGCGGGCGTGGTGGCCGACAGCCGGACGTGTCCGTCCACGACCGGCGCTTCAGTCACGGTGCCCTCGTGCACGCGCGTCACCGGAGCGCCGATGTTGCGAGCCGCCTCGTCGATCGCGCGCCAGGCCTCGTCGGGCACCTCGCCGACGACCAGCGGCACGCCGCGCTTGGCGATGCCTGCCTTCTCGGCCGCGATGGCCGCCAGGGTCGAGCCCAGGTGGCGCTCGTGGTCGAAGTCGATGGTCGTGATGGCGCCGGCCACTGGCGTGATGACGTTGGTGGCGTCCCAGCGCCCGCCCAGGCCGACTTCCACCACCGCGACGTCCACGCCAGCGTCGGCGAAGATCAGAAACGCCGCCGCGGTCGAGACCTCGAAGTAGGTCGGCACGGCAGCGAGGTCGCCGGTCGACACCAACCGGTCGACGGCGGCGAACACCCGGGCCAGCGCGGCCGAGAGCCGCGCCGTCTCGACGTCCTGCCCGCCGAGGGCGATTCGTTCCTCGACGCGGAAGAGGTGGGGCGAGGTGTAGCGCCCGGTGGCCAGCCCCGCCTCGCGCAGCGCGCGCTCGGTCATCGCGCTGGCCGACCCCTTGCCGTTGGTGCCGGCGATGTGCAGCGACGGCCAGGCGGTGTGAGGATCACCGAGCGCGGCCAGCAGGACGCGCATGGCGTCGAGGCCCAGCTTGATGCCGAATTGTTCGAGGGCGAAGAGCCGCTCGACGGGCGTCATCGCAGCGCCTGAGCTCAGCGCGCGGCGGTGGCCGCGTCGGGGCCCATGAAACGCAGCAGCCGGGCCAGCGTCGCCTTCAGCTCACGCCGATCGACGACCAGGTCGAGCATGCCGCGCTCGAGCAGGAACTCGCTGCGCTGGAAGCCCGGCGGCAGCTTCTGCCGGATCGTCTGTTCGATGATGCGCGGCCCGGCAAAGCCGATGAGCGCCTTGGGTTCGGCGACGATGAAGTCGCCGAGCATCGCGAAGCTGGCGGTGACGCCGCCGGTGGTCGGGTCGGTCAGCAGCGAGATGAAAGGTAGTTGCGCCCGGTCGAGGCGGGCCAGCGCGGCCGAGACCTTCGCCATCTGCATCAGCGAGAGCGCCCCTTCCATCATGCGGGCGCCGCCCGAGCAGGAGACGATGATGACGCCGATCCGGCGCTCGAGCGCGTGCTCGATGGCGCGGACCAGCTTCTCGCCCATCACGACGCCCATGCTGCCGCCGATGAAGCCGTATTCCATCGCGGC
>JANNIB010000178.1:0-3322 GCA_031404695.1 Acidobacteriota bacterium | reverse complement strand
CCGTGGTGCTGCTCTCTGACGGCGAAGACACCTCGAGCCTCGTGACCTTCGAAGAGGTGCTCGATCTGGCCAAGCGCTCGGCGACGACGATCTACGCCATCGGCCTGCACTCGCGCGAGTCGGCGTTGGCGAAGGGCTTTCGCGAAGCCGAGTTCGTGCTGCGCCAGCTGGCGCAGGAAACCGGCGGGCGCGTGTTCTTCCCGCAGCGGGCCGAAGACCTCAGCGGCATCTACGGCGAACTCGCCGACGAGCTCGCCAGCCAGTACGTGCTCGGCTACGCCTCCACCAATCCCAAACGCGACGGTGCCTGGCGGCGGCTCACCGTGCAGGTGGGGCGTCAGGGCACGACCGCGCGCACCAAACGCGGCTACTTCGCGCCGGCGTCGTAGGCGGCGGCGCGCCGCTGCGCCTTCCGTCGCGCCCGTTGTCGGTCACGCGCGCGGGTATAGTGGGCCGTGGACTCCGAACAACACGACACGTTCGAGCTGTACGACCTGCGCGTGGAAGTCATCGCCACCGAACGGCCGATGGTCTGTCGGCACGTGGCCGGCGAGGCCTTCGAGGTGCGCGGCGAACTCCTCATCATGGGCGCCGGTCAGACGTTCTCGCAGTATGCGCTGGCGGCGATCCTGCCGCTGCTGCCGGCCAAGCAGCGCCCGACCGATCCTCACGACTGGATGACGACCGACGCCGAGATCGCGTGCCCGGATCCACACTGCGGCGCCCGCTTCCGCATCACGCGGCTGGGCCGGCGGACCTTCAGCCACGCTGGCACCACCGTCGTGCCGCTGTCCCGCCCGTGACACTGCCCATCCCTCGGGTCGACCTGGCCCCGGGCTACTCGATCCCGCGCCTCATCAAGGGCGGCTGGCAACTGGCCGGCGGGCATGGCGAGGTCGATCGCGCGGCCGCCGTGGACGACATGGCCACCTTCGTCGCCGCGGGCGTGACCAGCTTCGACGGCGCCGACATCTACACCGGCGTCGAGGCGCTCATCGGCGACTTCGTGCGCGCCAGAGGCGGCGCCTCCGATCTGCAGATCCACACCAAGTACGTGCCCGATCTTGCGGCCCTCGGCGCGCTCGCTCCGCGTGACATCGCGCGCGCTGTCGATCGCTCCCGCACCCGCCTCGGTGTGCCGGTGCTCGACCTCGTGCAGTTCCACTGGTGGGACTACGATCGCCCCGGCATGCTGGACACCGCCGCCTGGCTCCACGCCCGCCAGCGCGCCGGCGACATCCGCCACCTCGGCCTGACCAACTGCAACACCGCCGCCGTCGAGGCGATCGTCGACGCCAGCGTGCCGGTGGTGTCGCATCAGGTGCAGTACTCGCTGCTCGACCAGCGTCCGGCCGGCGCGATGACACGCCTCTGCGCCCGTCACGGCATCGGACTGCTCTGCTACGGCGCGCTCGCCGGCGGCTTCTTCTCGGAACGTTACCTGGGTGCGGCGGCCCCGGCGGCGCTGGCCAACCGCTCGCTCGTGAAGTACCGGCTCATCATCGACGAGTTCGGCGGCTGGGATCGCTTTCAGCGGCTGCTCGCGGTGGTCGCCCGCGTGGGCACGAAACACGGCGTGGGCATCGGCACCGTCGCCATAGCGTGGGTGCTCGCGCAGCCCCAGGTCGCCGCTGTCATCGTCGGCGCCCGAAACGCCGCGCATCTGGCGGACGCCACCCGCGCGGCCACGCTCACGCTCGATGCCGACGATCTGACCACGCTCGGCGCGGTGCTGGCCGAACGCGGGCCGCTTCCGGGCGACGTCTACGACTTCGAGCGTGAGAAGGGCGGGCCTCACGCCGCGATCATGCGTTACGACCTCAACGCAAAGACGGGGCCGGGGGCTGGGGGCTAAGGACTGGGGGCTTCGCCGCTGCCCCGCTGCGCGCGCAGTCGCGCGCCGGGATCTCGCGCGGGATAGAATGTGCGCCTGATGCGCAGCCTGGTTTACCTCATCGGCACCGGCCCCGGCGCGCCGGGACTGCTCACGACGCGCGGGCAGCGGTGCCTCGACGCCGCAGACGTCGTCATCTACGACCGCACCGTGCATCCGCGGGTGCTCGATCTGGCGCCGCCGCGCGCCGAGCGCATCGACGTCGGCCGGCCGGCTCGTGAGGCCACCGACCAGGACGCCATCAGCTATCTGCTGGCGGAGAAGGCCCGCGAAGGCAAGGTGGTGGCGCGCCTGAAGCTCGGTGATCCGTTCCTCTTCGACCGCGGCGGCGAAGAAGCGCTGTTCCTCCACGCGCAGGGCATCCCGTTCGAGGTCGTGCCCGGTGTGCCGGTGTCGCTGGCGATGGCGGCCTATGCGGGGATTCCGCTCACCTACCCCGGCGCTGGCGACACGCTCACCATCGTCCGCGGCCACGAGGCCAGCAATGGCGGGCGCCTCAAGATCAACTACACCAACCTCGCGAAGCTCGACGGCACGATCGCCTCGCATGGCGGACGCGACGAGCTGCTGAGCATCGTCCGCGGCCTGATGGACCACGGCCGCGCCGACGACGACCGCGCCGCCCTCATCCTGCGCGGGTCGCTCGCCAGCCAGACCACGCTGGCCGGCACCCTTGGCGACGTCGCAGCCCGGCTCGAGGCCGGCATCGACGGCTCGGCGACGCTGGTGGTCGGCAAGGTCGTGGGCCTGCGCGAGCACATGCGCTGGTTCGACCAGCGGCCGCTCTTCGGCCGCCGCGTGCTCGTCACCCGGTCGCGCCATCAGGCGGCCGAGCTGGTCGAGCTGCTCGAAGACGCCGGCGCCGAGGCCATCGAAGCCCCGGTGCTGCGCGTGGCGCCGCTCGAGTCGTTCGAGGCGCTCGATGCCGCGGCCGACGCCGTTGCCAGCTTCACCTGGGTGCTCTTCACGACCGTGAATGGGGTGGAAGCGTTCCTCCATCGCCTCATGGAACGCGGGCGCGACGCGCGGGCGCTGGCCGGTCCGCGCCTGTGCGCGGTGGGCGTCGGCACGACCGAGCGGCTGGCGCGCTTCGGCATCCGCGTCGATCTCGCGCTCGAAGGGCAGGCCGTCGACAGCATCGTCGACGCGCTCGGCGGCAGGGCCGCCATCGCCGGCGCGCGGGTGCTGGTGCCGTCGTCGGTGGGCGGACGAGATACGCTGGGCGAGGCCCTTGCCGCGGCTGGCGCCGACGTCACCCAGGCGCCGTCCTTCCGCACCCTGGCGGCGGACGACAACCCCGAGCTCGACGTCTACGGCCAGCTCCTGCAGCGCCGCGTCGACGTCGTGACGTTCACGAGCGCCGCCGCGGTGCGCTCGTTCGCGACGCTCTACGGCGAGGAGCAGGTGGCCGATCTGCTGGCGCACACG
>JANNIB010000177.1:0-3630 GCA_031404695.1 Acidobacteriota bacterium | reverse complement strand
CGCATGGAAGCCCCCGAGAACCGGTCCCTCCCGGCCCTGCTCGCGCCTGAGCTCAGAGGTGCGTTGCTCAGGCTCAGCCGCAACCAGCAGGCCAAGGAACTCGCCCAGCGAGGCCTGCGCGCGCTTGCGGGCTTTGCCAAGGGCCTCAAGATCAAGTACGCCGACATCCAGGTTGGGTTCGACTTCGAACCGGAGGCCGGCCTTGCGGACAACGGCGATCTCGAACAAGACCTTCCCGCGCTGCTCGAAGCCGCCGCCCAGGCGGCGCAGAGTGCCGGTACGGCGTTGGCGATGTTCATCGACGAACTCCAGTATGTAGACGAGGCGGAGCTTGCGGCGCTCATCACAGCGTTGCATCGCTGCGCGCAACGTCAGCTCCCGGTCGTGCTCGTCGGCGCGGGTTTGCCGCAACTGCGAGGGCGAATGGGGAAAGCCAAGTCGTACGCGGAGAGACTGTTCGAGTTCCCGGAGGTTGGCCCGCTGCCACCGGATGCCGCGGCGCTCGCGATTACCCGCCCAGCGGAGAAGGAAGGCGTCCGATTCACCCCGGATGCGGTCCACGAGATCGTGCGCCAGACCAAGGGGTATCCCTACTTCCTTCAGGAATGGGGCAAGCATGCATGGGACGTCGCCACGGCGTCGCCAATCACCTTCGCCGATGTCACGGTGGGAGCGGTGTCGGCGATTGCCGCCCTGGACGCCAGCTTCTTTCGCGTTCGATTCGACCGGCTCACGCCAGCGGAGAAGAAATACCTGCGGGCCATGGCCGACATTGGACCGGGCCCGCATCGGTCGGGCGACATCGCCGAACGCCTCAGCCGCAAGGTGACGGCGCTCGGTCCGACGCGGAACCAGTTGATCTCGAAGGGCATGATCTGGAGCCCCAACCACGGAGACACGGCTTTCACTGTGCCGCTGTTCGACGAGTTCATGAGGCGCATCATGCCCGGTGATGGTTGGAAGACGTCGAAGGGGAACTGAGTGCGGCCTCGAACACGTCGATGTCGGGATCAGGACCGATGCCGTATCGCGACCGCAAGACGTCACACGAGCTCGAGTCGAACCGCCAGCCCCACCGCGGCCGCGGCTTTGCGCAGCGTGCCCAGCGTGACGGAGTCGTTGGCGGGGTCCAGCAGGCGGTCAAGGGCGCTGCGGCTGCTGCCCATGCGCTTGGCCATCTCCACCTTCGACACGTTCTGAGCCTGCATGGCCGCCTGGAGCTGGCGGGCGAGCACCCGCTTGAGGGCCCTCGAGCTGGTCCGCTCGTAGATGCCCTCTTCGCGCCGCCAACTGTCGACCGACGACCCGACGTGCGTCTTCTTCATGCAGGGGCAGCGTGTCAGCGTCGCGCCCGCCAGAATCCGGCGCCTGGCGCCTTTGCCCAAGGCCGGCATGCGAGATGCAGCGTAACTGCGCGGATTGAGGCTTCGGCTTCGAGGTGAACAACTTATATGTTGACTAAGGCAACAAATTTGTTTACGCTCCGATGACGTCGCGCGAGTTCAAGAGATGGCTGGCAGCTCAGGGGTGTACATTTTCCTCGGGCAAGGGCGGCCATCTCAAGGTGCGGCGCGGAGACCGGATGTCGGTTCTCCCGATGCACGGCCACGGCAAGGAACTCGGGACCGGGCTCGTGCAGCGCATCAAGAATGATCTCGGGATTGCCTAGGGGCACTACGCCATGTTCTATGCAGTGACGCTGTCGAAAGACAGCGACGGGTCGTGGCTCGTTGACGTGCCCGCGTTGCCCTTCGTGCACACGCACGGAGCCTCGCGTGAGGAAGCGCTGTCGCGAGCGGTGGATGCCATCCTGACGGGCCTCGAAATGCTCGTCGACGACAAGGTCGAGATTCCGCGGCCACTGCCAGCGGCGCCGGTCAAGGGCGATGCCGTGCGACTATCGGCCCTGGTGGCCGCGAAGATCGAACTGCACAACGCGATGCTCGAGCAGCGGGTGGGCAAGTACCGGTTGGGGAAGAAGCTCGACTGGCACCTGCCCCAGGTGGACCGCTTGATCGACTTTCGCCATCAGTCGAAGTTGGACCAGATCGAACAGGCGCTCGCGGCGCTTGGACGTCGGCTGGTCGTGACGAGCGCGGCGTAGATAGCGCTGGGCCGGTGAGGCGTTACGGGCTGGGCCGCTTCGAAATCCACACCCCGTCTGCGGCCTGTTCCCACGGCAGCAGCGTCCCGTCGTCGAGCAGCTCGAATCGCTGCGCGGTCCGCGGCGCCTCGAGCAGTACGCGAATCGCGCGCCTCCAGATGTCCACGCGTTCCACGATCCGTCGTGCCTGCCGGACGCGCGAGACGACGATCACCGCACGCGTAGGCTCCGAGAACAGGAAGTCGTCGTCCTGCGTCAGGAACAGCACTTCTGGGTCGCTCAGGCGTTCACGAATTGGTGCGTCCGACACCCCGCGCAGGCCGAGTGTGATGATGTGCTCGGCGTTCTCGCCATCCGACCGCAGGCTGCGGAGCAGGGCGAGAGGGGAGTTCTCGTCGAGCAGAATCCTCACGACGCCTGGCGGACGGCGGGAGGCAGGTGCGCGGCCACGTGCGCCGCGTAGCCGAGCGCGGCGCGAACCTGCTCAACCGACAGCTGATACTCGGTGGCGACCGTCTCGACGGTTTCTCCGGCGGCGATGAGCCCGAGGACCGTGGCGACATCGATTCGGGTGCCGGCGATGCAGGGCTTGCCGAACCGGACGTCGGGGTTCATCGAGATGCCTGGATAGATGTCCATAGGGGCCTTAACGGACTGTAGCATGCAGCACGCCGATTGCGACCGCGGTGGCCCCCGCCCCTGACCTGCCCTGTCACGCATCGCCCTCACGCTTGGCGCGCATGCACCTCGTTCGCGCCTTCCCAACGATTCTTTCGGCGTCGCCGGGCTTCACCTTGTCGAGCGCCGCGAAGAACGCGCTCACGAAGAGCGGCGACGGCGTGACGCGCGCGCCGAGCACCTCGAGCAGCTCGTCGCCGCCGAGAAGCAATGGCAGGCAGGTCCGCCGGTTGCGGCAGCTGGCCCGTCGAAGCTGGGGCAGATTCTGCGGCTCTTCATCCACGGACCTCGGGCAGATTGCGCACACGCGCGGCCCTGATCTTCTGATTCGCGTGAGTTCTCGGGCGGCACGGGGCTCGCATTGTCCCGCGCAATGGCCGGATGTAGACTCCGTTCATGGCCGGGGAGGATCCGATGCGCTCGCCAGCGGCACGCGCCGACATGCGCCTCACCTACGACGACTTCGTGCTGTTCCCCGACGACGGGAAGCGCCACGAGATCATCGACGGCGAGCACGTCGTGACCCCGTCGCCCAACGTGCGGCATCAGGTGCTGGTGGGGCGGCTCTTCTACGACCTCGAGCACTACTTCCGCTCGCAGCCGCAGGCCGGGCAAGTGTTCACCGCGCCGCTCGACGTGGTGCTGTCGCCTTTCGACATCGTGGCGCCGGACCTGCTCGTCGTGACCGGCGACCAGGCCGGCATCCTGACGGAGAAGAACGTGCAGGGGCCGCCAGCGCTGGTCATCGAGGTGCTGTCGAAGAGCACGCGCAAGCGCGACGCGCAGACCAAGCGGCGCCTGTTCGAGCGGAGCGGCGTGCGCGAGTACTGGCTCGTCGACCCGGAGCT
>JANNIB010000176.1:0-3401 GCA_031404695.1 Acidobacteriota bacterium | reverse complement strand
ATCTCCGACGGCTATCGCAACCGCCGCATCGTCGTGTTCGACGCGGCCACCGGCGCCTACAAGCGCCACTGGGGCGCCTACGGCAAGCCGCCCGACGACACGGTGAAGTTCGACCCGAAGACGATGATGAGCGGCGAGCTGCCGACGCAGTTCTCGACCCCGCACGGCATCACCGGCTCGACCGACGGCAAGATCTACGTGGCCGATCGCCGCGGCAACCGCATCCAGGTGTTCGAGCAGTCGGGCAAGTTCGTGAGCGAGAAGATCATCGCGCCGGCCACCCTGTCGTCGGGCTCGTCGTTCGTGATCGTGCTCTCGAAGGACCCGCAGCAGCAGTGGCTGTATCTGGCCGACGGCACCAACCACAAGATCTGGATCCTGCGCCGCAGCACCATGGACGTGGTGGGCGAGTTCGGCCGCGGCGGCCGCCAGCTCGGCCAGTTCCTGCGCCCCCACGGCATGAGCATCGACTCGAAGGGCAACCTGATCGTGGGCGAGGCGTCGACCGGACGCCGCGTGCAGCGCTTCAACATCAAGGGCGGCCGCTAACGCCCGGAGCCGTCAATGACCAGACCGACCGCCAGCGTCGCCCTCGGGCTCGTCATGGTGCTGGTCGCGCAGGGCCTCGCGGCCCCGGGCGACGTGGCGCCATACTGCGCGGTCGACACGGCGGGGCGGCGCGTCGAGGTCATGCGGCCGGGCCCGGGTGACCCGGTGCTCGACGACGTGAACTGGTTTGCGCGTCCGGTGCCGAATGCGGCCGGCCATCGCATCGTCGCGGTGGCCAGCCACAACCTCAACTACCTCTACGACCTGACGATGGGGACGCGCGTGCGCATCCCCGATTCGTCAGACGCGGTGGCCACCCCCGATGGCCGCTTCATCACGGTGCCGTCGCACTACACGAGCACCCACACCGTGAACTTCTACGACGCCGCGACGCTGCTGGCGCGCCTCGCCGGCGGCAAAGACGCGGCCGACGTGCCGCCGGTCTACGCGCACCAGCATGCCGACGTCTACGACGTCTACTACCAGTCGGTCGGCATCGTCTCGACCCGCACCGACGGCGCCCGCGAGACCACCGTCTACCGCATGATGTTCTCGGGCTCGACCAAGCCGGCGCCGCCGGGCTTCCGGATCGTCGATTACACCGTGACGCGCGAGCGCGGGGCGGTCACCGTCGCGCCGACCACGCCGATGCGGCTGTGCCCCCAGATCACGCGCGACCTCGCTACGCCGTTCATCTCGAAGGACGGGCGCTACGTCGCCGCCCACGACGACAGCAAGTCCGACCGGCCGGCATCGCTCAAGATCTTCGAGATTCTCAATACCGATCCGGCCGGGCAGACCTCCACCTGCGCCGAGCGCGTGGACTTCGGCTTCGCGGCCGGCAAGGCCGACTTCAGCTTCGACGGCACGCAGCTCACCTTCCACATCAGCAAGCACGACTACCTCACGCCGTTCGTGAGCGGCGGCATCGCCGCGCCCGCCATCACCGACGTGGTGGTCGTCGATCTCGTGCACGACGCCTCGGGCCGGCTCACCGGCGCCGGCGGAGTGTCGCGGCTCACGACGTCCACGACCGAGGGCGTCGGCCACTACTTCCCGGCGTTCATGCCCGACGGCGCGGTGTTCTTCGTGTCGAATCTGGCGCCGAGGAACAGCGAGGCTCCGAAGCGCTTCGAGCTGCGCGTGGTGGAGGCGGCGCGCGAGGCGCGCCGCACCGGGCTCTTCACCTCGCCGGCGAAACGCGAACTGGCGGAAGCTATCGGCGAGCTGTGGCGTCAGAGCTGCGCGCCTGCCCTCACGCCGTTCCGGCCGCAGGAAGCGGCCTGGGCGTTTGCCAGCCTGGCGCCGGCGCAGTGCCGGCAGCTCGTGGACGAGCGCTGGAAGCCGGCGACCGACGCCCGCAAGGCCGCGCTGCTGGCCGCCTGCGACGCCCGCTGACCCAGTCAGCGCCTCCCGGCCGCGATGCGATCGAGGAAGGCGCCGTACTCCTCGGCGCTGTGATACCCCGGCCAGGCCTCGCCGGCGATCCGTCCGCGCGCGAACACCAGGATCGACGGCGCGTGCAGATGGACGTCGCGGAACCACAGCTCCACGCTGTCGGCCACGCGCAGGGCGTCGCCTGGCAGGCCGCCGCGCGCCAGCGACGCCTGCGCGAAGACGCGGTCGGCGGCGGGTTCCAGCATCGGGTGCACCGACATCCCGCGCGCCGCGGCCGCGGCCGCCACGTGCCGGTAGCCGTCGACCGACAGCGGCATGTGCGGTGACCACACGTAGACCACGCCCGGCCGGCCCGACGCCACCAGGGCCTCGAGCTCGGCGTCGGTGAAGCGGGGGGCGTCCGCCGACGGGCGCGGCCAGTCGTCGGAATCGACTACGCAGCCGTCGGTCCACTCGAGGCGGGTGAGGCGCTCAGGCGTGACCTGCAGCAGCGCCAGCGTGGTGGGGGTGCGGACCACCGTCACCCACGTGCCGATGGAGCGCGTCGGCCAGTGCCGCATCTGCGCGTGCGGCTCGTCGCGCGGCGGACCCACCACCGCCCAGGTCCGCAATTGCCGGGTCACCGCCGCCGCACACGGCCCCGGCGACGCCTCCTGGTTGGCCGCCGGCGCGGCGAGTGCGGCGCCTGCGAGCAGCAGGGCGGCCGGCCACGAGAGAACCCACGCGCGCATGGGCCAGTGTGACATGGCGGGTCGGCCATTCCGGCACCGGCCGCGGTCGGCGCTGCTACACTGCCGCCACGGCGGGCTCGGCCTTGCCGGAGGAGAGCTGCCGATGGATCCCGATCGTCGTTCGCTGCTCGGCGCGCTGCTGGCGGGCGTGACTCTGGGGCCGGCCGGCCTCGACGGCGCTGATACCGCTCAGGACGGGCCGCCTGACCCGTCGGTCTACATCCCGAAAGCACACCTGGTCGAGGATCGGGCGTTCCTGCACGCCTTCATGGACGAGTTCAGCTTCGTCGACCTCGTCACCACCATGCCGACGCTGCGCATCACGCACATCCCGTCGGTGCTCGACCCGGCCAGGGGCCGCTACGGCACGATTTTCGGACACATCTCGGCGCAGAACGACCAGACGAAGGCGATCGCGGCCGGCCAGCGCGCGGTGGTCGTGTTCCGCGGGCCGCATGGCTACGTGTCGCCGGGCTGGCTGGTCACGCCGGCCGGCACCCGCGGGGTGCCGACGTGGAACTTCGCCGTGGTGCATGCCACCGGCCGCATGGTGCCGATCGACGAGCCGGCCGCGAAGCATGCCCTGCTGTCGACCCTCATCCGCAAGTACGAGAACCTTATCCTCAGTACTTGTGTGCACGTTGAGTAATATTTTCCTTTCCTCTGCTTCAACCTTAAATTCATCAAGGGCTGCTTGTGCGGTGGGCTCGAGTTCAAAACTTT
>JANNIB010000175.1:0-11869 GCA_031404695.1 Acidobacteriota bacterium | reverse complement strand
GCTCAGCTCAGTCGAATGCCGTCCCCGACGCTCATCAGGCACGCGCGTCAGGCAGGCCTGACGCGAGCGGGCACGAATCCCGTCAGCCCAGAGCTACCCGGCCCTCGCTTCGCTCGCGCTGGGCGGAGGGCTCGATCAGCGGGGCCGCTTCGCGCGTGGCGTGGGCTGCTTAACCGGTGGGGGACGATCTCGCGACGGCGTCCTTGTGCCCGCCGTTCGCCTCGCGGCTGTGGACTTCTTCCACGCCTCTTTGGCGGTGTGCGCGAGCTCGTCCACCTGCGCTTGCAGCTGGCCGATGCGTTTGACGTGGCGCTCGAGCGTGAACTGCAGCTCGAAGAGCAACGCTTCGATGCGAGAGAGGCGCCGAGCCACGGTCTTCACGATCGAAGAGCCGGGCGTCTTCTGAGGGGGTCTCGCCATGATGTCGGCAGTGTAACGCAGGGCCCACTGCCGGTTGGTGTGCCGAACTGCACACCCGTAGCAGCGGCCGGTGGGCTCAGGACGCCATGCCGTAGGATCGTTGGATGCCTTCCATCGGTGCGCCCGCCCGCCGCGGGCGCCGCGGTCTCTTACGTCCGCTTGGCTGGACCTTCCTGGTCTTCCTCGTCTTCGGCATCGCGCCCGGCATCACCCCGATCCGGCACGCCCTGTCGATGCCGCTCATCGTGCACGACGACGACGCGCGGGGCGACGCCGCCTACGTCATGCAGGGCGGGCTGGCCAGCGAGGAACGCCTGCGGGCCGCGGCCGACCTCATTCACATGAGACGGGTGCCGGCGCTCTACCTCGTGAGCGACGACCATCGCAGCTATTACTCCTTCACCGAGAACCGCTCGATGACGCGCACCGAGTGGAACCTGGCCTATCTCGCGTGGCTCGGCGTGGCGCGCGATCGCATCCACGTCATCCAGGACGGTCCCGGCACGTTCGGTTCGCTACACGAGGCCGATCTCGTGCGCGCGGCCCTGCCCGCGGATGTGCATCGGCTCGTGGTGGTCACCTCGCCCGTGCACACGCGCCGCAGCGTCCTCGCCTTCCGTCGTCGGCTGAATGCCGGCACTGCGGTGACGCCCTACGCCGCCATCGACTGGTCGCTCAGCGCCGAGGCCTTCGCGCCGCTGTCGCTCGAATACCTGAAGCTCGCCGTGTATGCCGTGATCGCGTAGCGGCCGGAGCGCGGGTCCCGCAGCCGCGCCGGCGCTACGTCTCCCCCATCACCTTCACGACGACACGCTTCTTGCGCTGGCCATCGAACTCCGCGTAGAACACCTGCTCCCACGGGCCGAGGTCGAGATCGCCGTTGGTGATCGGTACGATCACCTGGTGTCCCATCAGCGTGCGCTTCAGGTGCGCGTCGGCGTTGTCTTCGCCGGTCTGGTGATGGCGATACGGCAGCCCGGCCGGGGCCAGCTTCTCGAGCCACACCTGGAAGTCGTGGATGAGCCCGTTTTCCCAGTCGTTCACGTAGACGGCGGCGGTGATGTGCATCGCCGACACCAGCACCATGCCGTCGCGGATGCCGCTCTTCTCGACGATGGCGCGCACCTCGTCGGTGATGCGGATGAACTCCTGCCGGCGCGAGGTTATGAACCAGAGATAGTCGGTAAAGGTGGCCATGGCGCTTCCTGCGTATACTTTTCCCGGCATGCTGCGCGCTTCGGTCCAGACAACTGACCCCGCCGCGGGCCGATCGCGGGCAGTCTATCGCGGCGAGCCGTCAGCCCTCGACGTGGAGGTACCAGCCCGCTCACGTGCGGTCGTCGCGCTGGTCGTCGCCACCCTCGTCCTCGGCATCCCGCTCGATGCCACGGCGCTCCCGTGGGCGCAGCCGGTGGTGTCGGCCTGGAGCTGGGCGGCGCTGCTGTGGATTGCCGTCGGCTCGTCGTCGCGCCATCGCCTCGACCTGGCCGCGTGCGTGCTGCTGGCCACCTCCGGCGAGCTGTTCCTGAAAGACATCTGGGGACTCTACGAATACCGGCTGGGAAACCTGCCGCTGTTCATCCCGGCCGGACACGCGCTGGTGTTTGCGGCCTCGGCGCGCATGAGCCGCACCGCGCCGGCCGGGTTGCCCGCCGCGGTCGTCGTCGTCTTCGCGGCGGTGGTCGGTTACGGCGCCTGGCGCGGCTACGACACGTTCGGCCTGGTGTGGTTCGCGGCGTTTGTCGGCTACGTGGCGTTCAGCGCCAATCCACGGCTGTGCGCAACGCTGTTCCTCTTCGCCTTCGCCATCGAGGCCTACGGCACGGCCCTCGGCGGCTGGCGCTACGTGACGGTGGAACCGTGGTTCGGCCTGACGACGACCAACCCGCCGGTCTGGATCGGCGCCGTTTACTGCACCCTGGAGAGCCTGGTGCGCCTCGCCGCCGGCCCGGCACCGCGGGCGTTTCGCCTTGCGGCCCGGCGTGCCGCCGCGTTACTGTGATGGGCGCGATTCGGGCTGCCAGATGCAGCCCTCGAAAGGAACGACACATGAGCGAACAGCACACGAGACGTGAAGTCCTCCGCAGCGGATTGGCTGCGGCCAGTCTGGGCGTGCTCGGCGTGCCCGAGTGGGTGCTGCCAGCGCTCGCACAGGGCGCCGCCGTCGTGCCGTTCCTCGACTTCCCCGAGAACTTCGTCGCCAGCCCGGCGCCCGACCGTCGCCTGTTCGACTCGCGCACCCTCACCTCGTTCACGACGCCCAAAGATCAGTTTTTCACCACCCAGCACTACGGGCATCCGGTACTCGACGAGGCCACCTTCAAGCTGCAGGTCTCGGGCCTGGTCAACACGCCGAAGGCGTTCACCATCGCCGAGCTGAAGAAGCTGCCCAGGGGCGAGGTGATGTTCGGCTTCGAGTGCTCTGGCAACCGGGCCCCGGTGCAGGGCCTGGCCAGCAACGGCAAGTGGACCGGCGTGCCGCTGGCGGCGCTGCTGAAATCGGTCGGCCTCAAAGCCAACGCGCAGGAGTTCGTGTTCCTCGGCGCCGACCACGGCGTCGAAGAAGTGGAATGGCGCACCCAGAAGTACAGCCTCGACCAGCAGTTCGGCCGCAGCCTGCAGCGTGAGAAGGCGCTCTCGCCGGAGCCGCTGGTCGCCTACGCCTACAACGACGAGCCGCTCACCCGCCACCAGGGCTTCCCGCTGCGCCTCATCGTGCCTGGCTGGTACGGCGTGGCCAACGTGAAATGGCTCTCGGACATCGTCGTGCAGCAGGACCCGTACATGGGCAAGTACCAGTCGCGCTGGTACCGCACGGTACGCGGCGAGATGATCAACGGCGAGATGAAATGGATGGAGAGCGGCGTTACGCACCTCCAGCTCAAGTCGTACGTCGCGCGCATCACCAAGGAAGGCGCCACCCACAAGGTGGTCGGTGTCATCCTGAACGACGGCACGCCCATCAAGACGATCGAAGTGAAGGTCGATGACGGCCCGTGGCAGCCCGCCACGCTCGACAAGCAGAACACCAAGTATTCGTGGAAGCTCTTCCACTACGACTGGAACGGCGCCACGCCGGGCGAACACACCATCGTGTCGCGCGTCACCGATACCAACGGCACCGTGCAGCCCACCGAGAAGGATCTCGAGAACAAGAAGTCGTTCCTCGAGCACAACTCGCAGCACGTGCGGCGCGTGATGATCGCGTAAGAGCCGGGGCTCGGGGCTCGGGACGAACACTCACATGGGCCGCGGTGGCTGAGGCTGCCGCGGCCCGATGTGTGTACGGGGCTCAGCGGGCGGCGGCGGCCGTGAAGTCGTCGGGCAGGTCGGCCCGAGTGGCCCGCAGGATCTCGAGCGCCGCCTGGCGGTCTGTCGGCGAGAGATGTGCGTATTTGGGCTCGGGCCGCGGCGCCGAGAGCAGCTGCCAGAGACGCCGATAGGTGGCCTGACGCACGGCCGGCGGCAGGCTCTCGAACGCCAGCGAGTAGATGGTGAAGCTGAGCGGATAGCGCATCATGCGGCCGTCGAGCTTCAGCTCGCGCAGCGAGCGGCCGGCGGCGTCTTTCGGTCCCTGCGCCGCGAACCACTCGGTGAAGCCCGAATTCCCCTTCACCGTGCCGAGGGGCACTTCGTCCACGAAGACGAGATAGTCGGCGAGTTCCTCGACGGCCTCGCGCACGCGCGGCGTCAGATTCGGCTCGCGCCCCGGCGCCACCGGCGCGTCGGCGTCGGCCCCGGCGACCAGCCGATGTTCCCACGCCGTGCGCGTCATCAGGTTCATCGCGTGGAGCTGGTGCTCCAGCACGACCAGCGCGGCGATGTCGCTGGTGGGCATCAGGTAGTCGCCGATGTCGCGCACCAGATTCGTCCCCGCCAATGTGGTGAGCGCGGCCGGCGGAGCCGTCTTCTCGGGCGGCGCCGCGTGCGGCCCGATGAGCGGCTGATTGCCCATGTGCCGCGGCGGCACCGTCGCGCCGGTGACGTACCACCCGCCGTAACGCCTGGCCACCGCCTCGCGATGGTCGCTGACGCCGCCGTTGGCGTAGTCGCGGTCGGACTTGCGTGGAAAAGTCGACATCACGAACACGCCGGGCACGGCGCGGGTATCCCACGACAGGTGGCACGCCAGGCAGGTCTCCATCCGCGACAGGCGCGGCGTGCCGCTCTCGGTCTGCGAGAGCTGGTAGAAGACGGTGCCGAGGCGCGGATCCTGCGCGGCCAGCTCGATGAGCGGCGCGCCGCGGATCCACGCCACCGAGACGTTGTCGTTGAAGTAGATGGCGCGCGGATTGGCGGCCGAGACATAAGACGCCTGCAGACTGGTGCCCGAATAGACGAGCGTCTGTGAACTGGCGTCGACGCCGAGGGCGGCCAGCACCGCCTTGAGATAGCCGCGTCCACCCGGTTCGAATGCCAGCGTCAGCTCGCCGCGCTCGAGCTTCGCGTTGAGCTGCGCGACGACATCCGACGGCGCCGTCGCGCCGTACTTGATGGCGGGATGATGCCGCGAATCCGGGAAGGCGTCCGACCGCTGGAGCGCCACGGTTGTGGCTCCGAGCCAGAGCGCCGTGGCGATGGCGAACAGCGGGATGATCCGTGGCACGTTCATGGGCGGAAATGGCAACGGGCGGAGGCGCCAGCCCCCGCCCGTCGTCTATCGTATCGTGTTCCCCGCCGCCAGCAGCGTGACGGCCCCGGGCCCCGAGTCCCGGGTCCCGAGCCCCGCCCTAGAGCGGGTTGTCCGGGAACATCATCGTCCGCCACATGTGCGCGGTCGGGCTGTTGTCGTTCCCCAGCCCTTCCTTCGGCTGCTTGAACTGGCGGCCGACGATGTCGATGAAGGGCTCGATCGAGACCTTGGCGTTCGGATCGAACGCGTAGAGGTCGTTGACCGTCACCATCCGGGCCTCGAAGTACCACTTGTGGTTGCGGGCGAACTCGTAGGCCGCCTTGATGTGCGGCTGCGGCTCGTAGTCCTTGCCGTAGATGCGCGTGTAGAGCTCCGGATATTCGTAGCCGTGCGCCGAGTCGGGGTAGAAGCGCAGCGCCTGGTGGTACTTGATCGCCCAGGTGACCTTCTCCGAGACGTAGGGCTCGACCAGCTGTGCGCCCCACCAGCCGTGGTCGACCTTCACCAGGTTCTGCACCACGTCGTGCAGCAGGCAGGCCATCACGATCTCTTCGCTCATCCCGGTCTTCAGGGCGCGGGTGGCGCTCTGCAGCACGTGATTGGCGGGTGCGAAACGCTTCTCGAAGAACTCGAGCAGCGTGGCGTTGTTCGACATCGGCGCCAGCGCCGGCATCCGGCGGTTGTCGGCGGGGCCGTTGGGGGCAAACAGGTTGCCCACGCCACGCCGCACGGTGGCCTCCGGCGGCGCCGGCACCACCTGCTCCGCCAGCGTCAGCGGGCTCGTCGCTTCGGCGTCGAGCTTCTCGACCATGTAGTGCTCGAGGGCCTCCGCCTTCGTCTCCGGGTCCATGGCCTCGACGACGGCCAATCCTCCGAGGCTTGCAATGAACGCGCGGCGATCGATGTCCATGTTGCCCATGCCCATGCCGTCATCCTCCCTTTCGCGACTCGTGGATACGGCTCAGGCGGCAGTCGCCCTGGCCGGTGTGGCAAGTACCTGTTCGAAGACCTTGACCGCCCGCTGCATGTCGGCCATCGTGCCCACCGAGATGCGCGCGTACGTCTTGTCGTAGGGCGGAAAATCGCGGCCGATGAGCACGCCGTCCCTGGCGCACGCCTCGCGGAAGCCCTGCGACGGCCGCTTGATGTCGATGAACATGAAGTTGGTCTGCGAGTCGGTCGGCGTGAACCCGCGATCGGCGAACCACTTCATGGTGAAGGCGCGGGCCTCGGCGTTGCGCTGCCGCTCGGCGGTCACCCACGACGCCGGCACCGCCATCGCCGCCTTGGCGCCCTGCAGCGCCATGATGCTGATCGCGTCGATGCCCTCCCACGCCTCCATCTTCGCGATCGTGTCCTTGTGGGCGATCGCATAGCCGATGCGCAGCCCGGCCATGCCAAAGCACTTCGAGAAGGTACGCGCGACGACCACGCGCGGGTTGTCGACCGCCAGCGGGATCATCGTCTCGTAGCCGGGCATGGTCGCGTATTCGAAGTAGGCCTCGTCCACCAGCACCGTGGTGTGCGGCGACTGCTTCAGCAGCGTGGCCAGATAGGCCTTCGTGTCGGCGCCGCTCACCGCCGTGCCCACCGGGTTGTTCGGGTTGCAGTAGAAGACCAGGCCGGCGCCCTTCGACGCCGCCTGGAGCGCGTCGAGGTCCATCTTGAGCTCGGCGTTCAGCTTGACGCCCGTCACCGGGTGGCCGATGAGGTTGGCATACGACGCGCATTCCTCGTAGGCCGGGATCGCGGCCACCAGGCCCGAGGTCTTCGACGTGAAGACCTGCGTGCAGGTGCGGAGGATCTGCGTGGAGCCCGAACCCAGCAGCACGTTCTCGGGCTTCACGTTGTGGCGCTTCGCCACGAGCGCGGTCACCTGGTCGGCGGTGGCGAAGGCGTAGCGGCCCGCTTCACCCATGCTGCCGGTCACAGCAGCGAGCACGTCGGGATGGCAGCCGAGCGGGTTCTCGTTGCTGGAGATGAGGATGGCGCGCCGTCCCTGCGCCAGCAGCGTCTCTTCACCGAAGAGCGCCCCCTCGCGGCCGCGGCCGGCGATGAAGAGTCCGGCGGCGCCGGCGCCCACGGTGTGGACGAACGAGCGTCGCGAGAACGACATGGCGGGTCCTTTTCTGGTCGTCGGCACGGCTAGCGTCCTCCCTGCTGACGCGAAGTGGTCGGCGCGCCGGCCAGCACCGTCTTGAAGACCGCTACGGCCCGCTGCATTTCGTCCATCGTGCCGATCGAGATCCGGCAGTACTGCTGTTCAAACGGCGGGAAGTCGCGGCCCACGAGCACGCCGGCGGCCCGGCACGCATCGCGGAACGGGCGCGCCGCCCGCTTGATGTCCATGAACAGGAAGTTGGCCTGCGAGTCGGTGCCGCTGATGCCCAGGTCGGCCAGGGCCTTCACGGTGAACGCCCGCACCTCGGTGTTGCGCGCGCGCTCGGCCTCGATGTGCACGGTGTTGGCCAGCGACGCGATCGCTGCGGCCAGCGTCAGCGTGCCCAGCCCGTTCGGCATCTTGTAGGCCGCCAGGGCCTTGATGGTGCGCGCATCCCCCACCGCGTACCCGGCGCGCAGCCCCGCCATGCCATGGGCCTTCGAGAAGGTGCGGGCCACGAACACGTTCGGCGTCGAGAGCGCCAGCGGCATGGCCGTCTCATACGACCGGTCGGTCACGTAGTCGTGATAGGCCTCGTCGAGCAGAATCACCGTGTCGGGCGAGGCGGCGCGAATGGCCTTCACCGTATCGGCCACGGCGGACTTGCCGTGCACGGTGGCGGTCGGGTTGTTGGGATTGCAGAAGAAGACGAGCCCGGCGCCCTTGGCCGCCTCGACCATCTGCGCCAGATCGATCTTCAGCCCGGCATCGAAGGCCACCTCTCGCACCGGCGTGCCGAGCTTCTTCGCGGTGTCGCGCGGCGCCTCGAACGACGGCCAGGCGGTGACCAGCGGCCGCGTCGGCGACGTGAAGGCACGCACCGCGTTTGCGAGCAGCTCGCCCGACCCGGCGCCGAGCACGACCTGTTCGTCACGCGCGCCGTACTTCTTTGCGAGCGCGGCCACGAGGGTGCCTTCGCGCGCGGTGGCGTTGGGCGGATACAGCGACGCTTCCGGGAAGCGGCCGACGATGGCGTCGACCACGTGCTGCCCCGGCCCGAGCGGGTTCTCGTTGCTCGAGATGCGGATGAGCCCCGGCGCGGCCGCGGCTGCCTGGGCCTCGACGTGGCCGGCGCTGGCGGCCTCGCGCCCGCGCGCCGCCATCCACTCGTGTCCCGCGGAGGGCGCGAACGGCCCGGTGAAGAGCCGCCGGCGTGTCAGCGACATAGCGTGATCTCCCGCGCCTTGCGGCGGCGATGCGTCCAGCAGATACGAACGATGCCGGATTCTACAACCACCACCGCGGCCGTGGGGTAACTGTTTGCACACCCGCCCGAGGGGTGCCGCGGCCCGTCGAATTAGGGGCGCTCGGCCGCAACCAGCGCCATCCAGCGGCCATCGGGCGAGATGGCGAGCCGTGACAGCGTGCCGATCTCCGGCGTCGAGAGCAGGGTCCAGCCGGCCTGCCCCGGCCGCCACCAGTGCACTTCGCCCTCGCGGGTCATGAAGAGCGTGCCGTCGGGCGCCCAGGCGGCGTCGCGCTCGGCGCTGCCTTCGAGCGCCGGCACCAGATCCCGAATCTCGCCGCTGGCCGGCACCCATTCCTTCACCCGCCACGTCCCGCCCTCGCGCTGCACGAACGAAATGGTGCCGCCGGGGCGGTTCAGCAGCGCCCGGCCGATGTCGGTCGCCGCCACCGTGGCCTTGCCGGTCGCGACGTCCACGATCTGGAGCGTCGCCGGCTTGCCCAGCACGTAGACGGCCAGGCGCCCGGCGTCGATCCACGCGTGGTAGCCCGCTGGTTTCACGGCCGGGGCGATGACCGTCGGCGCCGCGCCGCCTTCCGGGAAGCGCCACACGCGCTGCGTGCCGTCGGCTTCGACGCGAATCACCGACACGCCGGCGTCGTCAGGCATCAGCGTCGGCGAGTACTCCGACTCGGCGGTGGACGTGTAGCGGCGGATTTGTCGGGTCTGCAGTTCGAGGAAATAGATGTCGGTCTGCTTGCCGTCGTGGTTCGACGTGAACAGCATCGCGCGGCCATCGGGCCCGAAGAACGGCTGGTTGTCGTAGCCCTTCGGGTTCTCCGACGCGACGCGCGCGGGGCCCATCGCGGGGGCCGACGCCCCCAGGCGGATCGGCGCCAGGAAGATGTCGGTGGCCGGCGGCGCCGTCTGCGCGTCAGCGGCGGTGGGGGCGCCGACGAGCGCGGCCAGAACGAAGACGGCGGAGGCTGTCGCCCGGTGTGTCATGGGGCCCATTTTAGTTGGCGCGCGCCCGAACCCGGATCGGGCCGCGCCGATCGCCCATATCTCACTGATTTTCAACAATTTACACCGTCGATACAGGGGTCGGATCGCGGGCCTTTGGTATGCTGGAGCCGCTCCGACATGGCCCACCAGACCGCTGCCCAGCCCCCGCGTCCCGCGGCCCCGCCGCCACTCAGTCCGATCCGCCGCACGCGTGCCAAACGCGTGCAGGCCGCCCCCGTTGTCGACACGCCACCCGATTGGTCGAAGCTCGACCCGGACGACCTCGGGAACTCCGCGCTCTACATCAACCGGGAGCTGAGCTGGCTCGAGTTCAACCGCCGGGTGCTGGCCCAGGCCTCTGAAGCGTCGCACCCGCTGCTCGAGCGCGTGAAGTTCCTCGCCATCTCGGCGACCAATCTCGACGAGTTCTTCATGGTGCGCGTGGCGACGCTGCGCAAGAAGCTCCGCGCCGGCATCGACGACACCTCCATCGACGGCCTGAGCACCGACGAAGAGCTGGATGCCATCCGCACCCGCGCCGGCGAGCAGATGGCCGAACAGACCCGCTGCTGGCAGGATCAGCTGCGGCCGCAACTGGCCGCCGAGGGCATCCACTTCCTCGATCCCGGCGACTACACGCCGGCGGTGGACGCCTGGCTCACGGAATATTTCGAGGCGCAGGTGTTCCCGGTGCTCACGCCGCTGGCGTTCGACCCCGGGCATCCGTTTCCGTTCATCTCGAACCTCAGCATGAACCTCGCGGTGCGGGTGCGCCACGCCGGCCGCACCAAATTCGCGCGCGTGAAGGTGCCGGGCATGCTGCCGCGACTGGTCACGCTGCCGCCGGGTCTGTCGCCGCACGCGGGCACCACCTTCGTCTTCCTCGAAGACATCATCCGCCGCAACATCCGCGCGCTCTTTCCGGGCACCACGGTGGAAGGCGCGCATCTGTTCCGCGTCATCCGCGACACCGACATGGTCATCCAGGAGGACGAAGCCGACGACCTGCTCGAAAGCGTCGACCGCGGCTTGAAGCAGCTCCGCTACGGCCAGCCGTCGCTGCTGCAGGTGGAAGGCGACATGCCGCGGCGGGTGCTCGACATCCTGATCGAGAACTTCGAGGTCGATCACGACGTGGTCGTGCGCACGACCGCGCGCATGGATCTGGGCGACTGGAACCAGATCTCGGCGCTGCACCGGCCCGCCCTCAAAGACGCGACCTTCCATCCGCGCACGCAGTGGGGCCCTGACGACGCCGATCGGGTGTTCGAGCAGGTCGCCGACGAGGACGTGCTGGTGCACCACCCGTTCGACTCGTTCACATCCGTCGAGACGTTCCTGCGCGCCGCCATCGCCGACCCGCATGTGGTCGCGATCAAGATCACGCTCTACCGCATCGGCGCCGACTCGCCGCTGGTCGATCTGCTCATCCAGGCCGCTGAGCAGGGCAAGCAGGTGGCGGTGCTGGTCGAGCTCAAGGCGCGCTTCGACGAGCGCAACAACATCGCGTGGGCGACCCGCCTCGAAGCGGCGGGCGTGCACGTGGTCTACGGCCTGGTCAACATCAAGGTGCACTGCAAGCTGTGCCTGGTGGTGCGCAAGGAGGCCGGCGGCATCCGCCGCTACGCCCATCTGGCGACCGGCAACTACAACCGCGTCACCTCACGCATCTACACCGACATCGGCATCTTCACCGCCGACGACGCCATCGTCGACGACGTGAGCGAAGTGTTCAACACGCTCACCGGCTATTCGAACAAGCGCAGCTACCGCACCCTGCTGGTGTCGCCGGGCGGCGTGCGCCAGGGCATGCGGGCGCTCATCGAGCGCGAGATCGAGCACGCCACCGCCGGCCGCCGCGCCGGCATCATCATCAAGAACAACGCGGTGGCCGATCAGCCCACCATCAAGCTGCTCTACCGCGCCTCCCAGGCCGGCGTGCCGATCGACCTCATCGTGCGCGGCCTGTGCTGTCTGCGTCCCGGCATCCCCGGCGTCAGCGATCGGATCCACGTGCGCTCGATCGTCGGCCGGCTGCTGGAGCACTCGCGCCTCTATTACTTCGAGAACGGCGGCGACCCCGAGCTCTACATCGGCAGCGCCGACCTCATGGAGCGCAATCTCGACCGGCGCGTCGAGGTGCTGGTGCCGGTGCTCGACCCGGGCCTGCGCGGCCACCTGCGCGAGGTGGTGCTCGAGACGCTGCTCAGGGACACCGAGCGCGCCTGGCTGCTGACGCCCGGCGGCACCTACGAGCGGGCGACGGCCACCGGCGACAAGGTCGACGCGCAGAAGGCGCTCATCGAATGGTACGCCGCCAGCGCTCGCGACGAGCAGAGCGCCTGATTTGTAACGGGGTGGGTGACGGGGACCAATCGGGGGGCGGGGCAGCACCCCTGGGCCTGGCGATCCAGGTAGAATCTAGCCACTCATGGACGACTCGGAGATCAAGGGCAACGGGCCG
>JANNIB010000174.1:0-9764 GCA_031404695.1 Acidobacteriota bacterium | reverse complement strand
CCGCCCTCGGGCTCTCGACCCTCGTGGGCAGTTGGCTGCTCCGAGCGCTCGTGGCACTCGCTCCGGTCACCGTGCCCCGCATCGCCGAGGTCGGCGCCGGAATCGAGACGCTCGCGGCCTCGGCGGGGCTCGCGCTCGTCATCGGCATCGCGATCGCGATCGTGCCCGTGTGGGTCGCGGCCCGCACCGACGTCCGCGGCGTGCTGCAGGACGGCAGCCGCGGCGCGGCGGGGGTGTCGCGCTCGGGAGGACGCCTGCGCACGACGCTGGTGGTCGCGGAGGTGGCGCTGGCGGTGGTGATCACGATTCAGGCAGGGCTCCTCTTCCGCAGCTTCGCCTCGGTCGTCGCCACCGATCCGGGGTTTCAGACCGACGGCCTGCTCACGTTCCAGATGGGGACGCCCGACCGCCTGACCTCCGTGGAGGCTCGGCGGGCCTTCTACGACGAGTGGTTCGCGCGCCTGGGAGCGATTGCGGGCGTCACGGCCGCCGGCGGCTCGACCCGTATTCCGCTGGGCAGTTCGAACGTCACGACCTCGGCCCGCGCCGAGGGCAACACCGAGCCGGCATCGAGCCTGCCCGAGGTGGAATTCAGGCGCGCGTCCACGGACTACTTCCGGGCCATGGGCATGCCGATCGTCAAGGGGCGGCCGCTCGAAGCCGCCGATCGCCCGACCGATCCGCCGGTGGCGGTCATCAACGAGACGATGGCGCGCGTGGTCTTCCCCGGCGTGGACCCAATCGGGCGACGGCTGCAGACAGGGCCCGCCGCCAACTCGCCCTGGATCACCGTCGTGGGTGTGGTCGGTGACATCCGCCACAACTCGCTGGAAGTGGCGCCGCCACCCGAGCTCTACCTGGACATGCGCGGCACGCCGCCCAATGGCCCGTTCATCGCCGTGCGCACCACCCGCGACCCCCTGGCACTGGTGGGTGCGGTCCGCGCCGTCGCCAAGGCCGCCGATTCGACGCTCGTCATCTCGGACTTCCGGACGATGTCGGACCTGCGGTCGGCGTCGCTGGCCGAGCGCCGCTTCGTGCTTACCCTGGTGTCGGGATTCGGCGTGCTGGCACTGCTGCTCGCGGTAGTGGGCGTTTACGGCGTGCTCGCGCTGGTGGTCGCGGAGCGGGCCTCGGAGATGGGCCTGCGCATGGCGCTCGGCGCCGCCCCGGGCACTGTGGTGCGCCTGGTGCTCGGGCAGGCGCTGACGCTGACCGCGGTGGGCATCGGCATCGGCCTCGTCGCGGCCGCCGCGGCCGCCAGCGTCACGCGCGGCGTGCTGGTCGGCGTCACCGCCTACGACCCGAGCACCTACGTCTCGGTGCCCGCCGTGCTCTTCGCAGGCGCCGCCCTCGCCGCTCTGGCGCCGGCGCGGCGCGCCATGAAGGCCGATCCCGCCATGGCGTTGCGCGTCTGACGGCGGCTTCAGCCCAGCGCTGATTCGAGCTCGCCCACGAGGCGATCGAACCGCGACACCAGCGCGCGGATGGCGGTGGGCTGCGCCAGGTCCACGCCGGCCCGCTCGAGCAGCGCCATCGGGTGATCGCTGCCGCCGGCCCGCAGCAGATCGAGATAGCGCTGCACGCCGTCGGCGCGGCGCACCGGGTCGGCGCTGCCCACGGCCTCCATCAACGCGGCGGTCGAGGCCATGCAGGTGGCGTACTGATACACGTAGTACGGCGACTGGAAGAAGTGCGGGATGCGCGCCCACGTCCACGCCGTGCGCTCGTCGCGGGCAATGGCGTCGCCCCAGTAGGCATCGACCGTGCGCGCGTAGAGCTGGCCGAGGGCGTCGGCCGTGATGGGCTCGTCGCGCTCGACCATTCGGTGCGCCTCGAGCTCGTAGTCGGCGAACACCACCTGGTTGTAGAAGGTGCCGACGATGCCGTCGATGGCGTGCTGCAGCAGCATCGTGCGCTCTTCGACCGAGGTCGCACGCGCCAGCATCAGCTCGAGCAGCAGCTCCTCGTTGAGCGTCGAGGGCACTTCCGCCACGAAGATCGTGTAGCCGGCGTAGACGAACGGCTGGCTGCCGTGCGCCAGCAGCGTATGCATCGAGTGGCCCATCTCGTGGGCCAGCGTGAAGACGGCGTCGAGGGTGTCGTTGTAGTTGAGCAGCATGTACGGGTGCGCCCCGTAGACCGGCGCCGAATAGGCGCCGCTGCGCTTGCCCTTGTTCTCGTAGACGTCAATCCAGCGCCGCTCGAAGGCTTCACCGACCCGCGCCTGGTAGTCGGCGCCCAGCCGCGCCGTCGATTCGATCACCCACGCGCGCACGTCGTCGTAGCGGTACTGGACGTCGTGTTCGACCAGCGGCACGTAGGTGTCGGCCGGCGTGTAGGTGTCGAGGCCCAGGACCCGCTTGCGCAGCCGGTGGTAGCGCTGGAACGGCTCGACGCCGGCCCTTGCCTCGGCGATGAGCGTCGTCACGACATCGGTCGGGATGGCGTTGCCGAAGAGCGCCGCCTCGAGCGTGCTGGCATAACCGCGCGCCCGGGCCTGGAACCAGTCGCGATGCAGCACGCCGTTGTAGATCGAGGCGTAGGTGTTGCGGTTGGCGCCGAACACGTCGTAGTGGGCGTTGAAGACGGCGCGGCGGTCGGCCGCCACCCGGCTGGTGGCGAGGATCCGGCGGTAGTTGCCGTAGGTGCATTCGACGCTGACGCCGGTGCTGAGGGTCACCGCCGGGAACTTCGCGTCGGCCGTGGAGAGCGCCTCGTAGACGTCTTTCGACGCGCCGGTCAGGCGCGACGACAGCGACAGCAGCCGCTCGCCGGCCTGGTCGAGCACGTGTGCCTGCCTGCGGAACAGGTCCTCGACGGAGAAGCGGTAGACGGCCAGCGCCGGATCGCCGTCCATCCAGCGGTGGATGGCGTCGAGCGGCACGGTGAGCAGTTCCGGGTTGAACCAGGAGGTGGCCTGTTCGAGCCGCGCTAAGAGGAGCTGCACCCGCTGCCGGCGCGCCGCCGAGGCGTTGTCGCGCTGATCCTGGTCGTGGCTGAGCGACGGGTAGAACCAGACGCGGTAGCTCAGTTGGCCGATGACGTCGTGGGCTTCGAGGGCCGTGCGCAGGCGCGCACCGTCCTGACCGAGCGTGCCCGAATACGTCTTGAACTCGTCGATGAAGCGTTCGAGATCGGCGACCGCCGCATCCCATGCCTCCCACGATGCAAAGATCGCGGAGAGGTCCCATGTATAGGCGGGATCGAGTTCGGAACGTTCGGGGGTCACGAGCGCGGACGCGGCAGCCATCCCGGCCATGTTACCTGCGCCTCAGGGTGGCGTGCCAGTCGGCCCCGGCGGCGGTTCGACCAGTCGTCGATCGCGCCACAGCGCCGGCAGCGCCGCCAGCACGCCGCCGAAGCCGGCGGCGCCGCGCCGCCACGCATGGAACGCGGCGAGCACCGTGTGCTGTCCGTGGGTGACGGTGCCGCGCTTCCACGCCCCGGCGGCGAACTTGTTGGCTTCGGCCATCGTGGGATAGGTGTGGATGGTGCCCAGCACCTTGTTGAGGCCGAGCCCGTGTTTCATCGCCGTCACGAACTCCACCAGCAGATCGGCCGCATGGGCGCCGGCGATGGTGGCGCCGAGGATGCGATCGGTGCCGGGCGCCGTCAGCACCTTCACCAGGCCCTCGGCAGCGCCGTCGGCAATCGCCCGGTCGAGGTCGTCGATGCCGTAGGTGGTCACCGTGAACGGCACGCCCGCCGCCACGGCCTCCTGCTCGTTCAAGCCGACGCGGGCCACTTCGGGCTCGGTGAAGGTGGCCCACGGCACCACCGTGTAGTCGACGCGGAACTTGCGGAAGCGTCCGAAAAGCGCGTTCACCGAGGCGAACCACGCCATGTGCGATGCGGTGTGTGTGAACTGGTAGGGACCGGCGACATCGCCGCAGGCCAGGATGTTCGGGAACCGCGTTTCGAGGAACCCGTTCACCTCCACCGTGCGCGACGGCGTGGTCGGAATGCCCAGAACGTCGAGGCCGTAGCCGGCGGTGTTCGCCACGCGGCCGACCGCGCAGAGGATCTCGTCGAAGGGGATGGCTTCGGTGCCCCCCGCGTGCTCGACGATGAGCCGCTTCTCGCCGTCTACGACCTCGACGCGCCGGGCCGTGCGCCCGAGGCGCAGGTCGATGCCTTCACGCGCGAAGGTCCGCGCGATAAGGGCCGAGAACTCCACGTCTTCCTTTGCCAGCAGCCGCTGAGCCATCTCGACCTGCGTGACCTGCGAGCCGAAACGGGCGAAGGCCTGCGCCAGCTCGCAGCCGATCGGTCCCCCGCCGAGCACGACCAGACGCCGTGGCAACGCGCGCAGCGCCCATACCGAATCGGAGGTCAGCGGCCCGGCCTCCGCCAGGCCGGGCAGCGGCGGCACGAGTGGCCTGGCGCCGGCGGCAATGACGATGTGGGTCGTCGTCAGCGTCTGGCGCGATCCGTCGGCGGCGGTCACGTCGACCGTCCACGGCGAGGTGATCGTGGCCGTGCCCCCGACGCAGGTCACGCCGAGTCGGGTGTAGCGTTCGAGCGAATCATGCGGCTCGATGTCGGAGATGACGCGCTGCACCCGCGCCATCACGTCCGCGAAGTCGAAGTCGGCCGAGGCGGCGCGGATCCCGAACTCGGGGGCCCGCCGGATGTCGGCCAGCAGCTTGGCCGAGCGCAGCAGCGCCTTCGATGGCACGCAGCCCGTGTAGAGGCAGTCACCGCCCAGCCGGTGCCGCTCGACCAGTGCGACGCGGGCTTTCACCGTAGCCGCGATGTAGGCGGCGACGAGGCCGGCAGAGCCGCCGCCGATGACGACGACGTTGTGCGCGAAGGCCGCCGGTCTGAGGTGCGCAAACGGGCGGTAGACCGCGCGGATGCGCGCGGCCTCCACCAGCCGGCGCGCCAAGAGCGGCAGTAGCCCGAGCGCCGTGAACGACACGAGCAGGGCCGGCGACAGAATGCCGGCCAGCCCCTCGAGACGCGCCAACTGCGTGCCGGCGTTCACGTAGACGAGCGTGGCCGGCACCATCCCCACCTGGCTGACGCCGTAGAAGGTAGGCACCCTCATCGGCGTGAGCCCCATGAGCAGGTTGACGAGAAAGAACGGAAACACCGGCACCAGGCGCAGCGTAAAGAGGTAGAAGGCGCCCTCGCGCGCCACCCCGGCGTTCATCGCCGAGAGGCGCTCGCCGAAGCGCCGCTGCACCCAGTCGCGCAGCACGAAGCGCGACGAGAGAAACGCCAGCGTCGCGCCGATCGATGAGGCGAACGACACCAGCAGCGTGCCGGTGACCACCCCGAAGAGCGCGCCGGCCGCCAGCGTCATCACGGCCGCGCCGGGCAGCGACGCGGCGGCCACCAGCACGTAGGCGGCGAAGAACAGACCGGCCGTCTGCCAGGGATGCGCCTGCCGGTAGGCCTCGACCGCCGCCTGCTGCGCCTTGAGCGCGCTCAGGCTGGCGAAACGATCGAGATCGAACCAGAAGAACGCGACGACGAGCGCGGCGAGGACACCGAGCAGCAGCGTGCGGGCGACGCGGGTCGGCATCTCGTAGCCTTCGATGTGTGGGCGGCGCCAGGCGTGTCAGCGGTCCGTCAGGCGGTCGCTGCCAGCACGCTGGCCAGCGCGTCGAGCTGCGGCGCAATCCGCACGGCCCGGACGTCCAGCGCGAGCCGCGCCGCCAGCGCCGGCGGCAGCGCGACCGCCTGGCCCAGCGTGGGCTCCACCACTTCGGGGAACTTGGCCGGATGCGCCGTGCCCAGCACGATCGTGGGGGTGCCGGGTGCCCGGCCGGCCCGGTCGGCGCCAAGCCAGCCCACGGCGGTATGCGGGTCGGCGATGTAGCCGTGCCGCGCGTGTACACGGCGAATCGTAGCCCGCACCTCGTCGTCGGTGACCACCACGCCCGTGATCGCGTCACGCATCCGCGTCAGGTCGCCGCCGTACAGCCAGGTGAGCCGCTCGAGGTTGCTCGGGTGCCCCACGTCCATGGCGCTGGCCAGCGTCGGCACGGCATCCTGCGGCGTGAAGGTGCCGGTCGAAAGATACCGCGGGAATGGATCGTTGATGGTGGTCGCCGACACGAAGTGGCCGATCGGCACGCCGCGACGGGCGGCCATGACGCCGGCGGTCAGGTTGCCGAGGTTGCCGCTGGGCACGACGATCGTCGGTGGGGATGCGCCGGCCGGCAGTTGCAGCGCCGCCCACGCGTAGTACGCCATCTGCGGCAGCAATCGTCCGATATTGATCGAGTTGGCGGAGGTGAGGCGGTGCGCGTCGCCGAGCGCCCGGTCGGCGAAGGCCGCCTTCACGAGACGCTGGCAGTCGTCGAAGGTGCCCTCGACCGCCACCGCCGAGACGTTGTCGCCGAGGGTCGTGAACTGCACCTCCTGCACCCGGCTCACGCGGCCGTGTGGATACAGCACGACGACGCGGGTGCCAGGCACGTAGTGGAACGCCTGTGCGACGGCGCCGCCGGTGTCGCCCGAGGTGGCGACGAGCACGGTGAGCGGCCGGGCCTCCCCGCTGGGGGAAATCGCCGCCAGCCAGCGCGCCATCGTGCGCGCGCCGACGTCCTTGAACGCGAGCGTCGGCCCGTGGAAGAGCTCGAGCACGAAGCGGGCGTCGCCGAGGGGCACGAGCGGCACGGGAAAGTCGAGCGCGTCGGTCATCAGGCCGTCGAGAGTGTCGCGGCCGAAGGTATCGGCGACCAGCGGCGCGATGAGGGCGGCGGCCACCTCTCCGAGCGATCGACCGCGCAGCGCCTCGAACTCGGCCGGCGCCATGGCGGCAATGGCGGTCGGCATGTAGAGGCCACCGTCGGGCGCCAGGCCGCGCCGCACGGCTTCCGCCAGCGTGACCGGCGCCTCAACAACGGTGCCTCGGGTGCTGATGAACGGCATCAGCGGCCTCCCGTGACGTCGACGATGCGGGCGCCGGTCGTACCGACCGGCGACACCCACAGGTCGGCGCCGGGTCCGGGTTCGGCCGCATAGGCGGCGGCCATCGCCTCGCCGACCACGCGCGCAGCGGCCAGCGTCGGCGCCAGCGCGAAGATCGACGGGCCCGATCCCGACAGGCTGCAGCCGAGCGCGCCGGCGGCCAGAGCCGCGGCCTTGACCCGGGCGAAGCCGGGGACGAGCGCCGCGCGCTTGGGCTCGGCCACGTGGTCCACCAGCGACCGCGACAGCAGTGCGAGGTCGCCGGTGTGCAGCGCCGAGACCAGCGCGCCGAGGTTCGCCCACTGCCGGACGGCGGTGGCCAGCGGGACCGAGTCGCCGAGCAGGGCGCGCGCCGCGCCGGTCTGCACTTCCAGATGCGGATGCAGCACGGCACACGACAGACCGGCCGGCACCGGCAGGCGGACGATGTCGGGCGGCTCGACGCTGCGGGCCAGCACGAAGCCGCCGTAGAGCGACGGCGCGACGTTATCGGGATGGATGGCCCCGCAGCCAGCCTGCTCGCCCTGCATCGCCGCCTGGCACACCCGTTCCATCGACGCCGGGCGGCCGAGCAGCTCGTTGACGGCCACCACCGCCGCCACGGCGCTGGCGCCGCTGCTGCCGACGCCGCTGGCCAGCGGCAGGCCCTTGTGCACGTCGAGCACGATCCCTTGCCGGGTGCCGAGCGCCGCCAGCAGCGCCTGAGCGGCCGCGCCGGCGGTGTTCTTGCCCGGATCGCGCGACAGGCGGCCGCCGTCGCCGGTCACCTCGCCGATGACGACCCGGGGCGTGTCGGAGAGGCGCGCCACCACCACATCGCCTGGCTCGTCGAGCGCGAATCCCAGCACGTCGAAGCCCGCCGCGACGTTCGAGACGGTAGCCGGAGCGAAGGCGGCAATCATCGCGGCGCTCCGTTCTCCGGCTTGATGGGAATCGGGCGTCCGTGCTGGCCGATGGCCACCAGGACCACTTCGGCGTAGGTGACCTTCTCGCACTCGCCGACGCCGGCGCTCCAGCGCTCCACCTCGACCGAGACGGCGACGGTGACCGAGGTCCGGCCCACTTTCAGCGTCTCGGTGTAGAAGTTGACGATGTCGCCGACCAACACCGGCGAGTGGAACTCGACCTCGCGAATCGCCTTGGTCACGAAGCGATGCGGGGCCGTTTTCCGGGCCTCCACCGCCGACGCGAGGTCGATGTGCGAGAGGATCACGCCGCCGAAAATCGTCCCGAGCGCGTTGGTGTCCTTGGGCAGCAGCAGCACTTTGATGGCGGGTATGCGGTCGGACATCGTCCGATGGTAGTAAAAAGATCGTGTCGGGCGCGAATCGCCTGCTCACCCCCCGCCGATTTCGTTTATTCTCGATCCCCTGACGATGAGCACGGCGACCAACGAACGGCTGAAACTTGCCAACGGCGCGTCCACTAACGGCCACTGGACGCAGACCGAGGCGAGCGACCACTACGACGTGGCCCGCTGGGGCCAGGGTTACTTTTCGGTCGGCGATGCCGGCCACATGCTGGTGCACCCGTCGAAAGACGCCAGCCGCGCCATCGACATCAAGAAACTGGTCGATCGGCTCGACCTGCGGGGCCTGAGCGCCCCCATCCTCATCCGTTTCCCCGGCATCCTGCAGCACCGCCTGGGCGAGATTCACGCCGCCTTCCAGCAGGCGATCTCGCAGAACCAGTACAACGGCAAGTACGTCTGCGTCTACCCCATCAAGGTGAACCAGCAGCGGCAGGTGGTCCAGGAAATCATGGAGTTCGGCCGCCAGTACGGGTTCGGCCTCGAGGCCGGCTCCAAGCCCGAGCTGATGGCGGTGGCCGCCATGGCCAGCAACGACACGCCGATCGTGTGCAACGGCTTCAAGGATGCCGAGTTCATCGAGCTGGCGATGTGGGCCCAGAAGATCGGCCGCAACATCATCCCGATCGTCGAGAAGTACACCGAGCTCGAGTTGATCCTCAAGTATGCCGAGAAGGTCGGCGTCCGGCCCCGCATCGGTATGCGCGTGAAGCTGGCCGCCCGCGGCATGGGCCGGTGGCAGTCATCCGGCGGCTATCGTTCGAAGTTCGGCCTGACCGTGACTGAGATCCTGCGCGGGCTCGAGTTGCTCAAGTCGCACGGGATGGAAGACTGCTTCAAGCTGCTCCACTTCCACCTGGGCAGCCAGATCACCCACATCCGCATCATCAAGAACGCGCTCAACGAAGCGGCGCGCGTCTACTGCGATCTCGCCAAGGCGGGCGCCGGGGTGGAGTACGTCGACGTCGGCGGCGGCCTGGGGGTCGACTACGACGGCTCGCAGACCAACTTCGAGTCGAGCATGAACTACACCCTGCAGGAGTACGCCAACGACGTCGTGTACCACATCCAGCAGGTGTGCGACGAAGAGAAGGTCACGCACCCGACCATCATCTCGGAGAGTGGACGCGCCATCACCGCGTATCACTCGCTGCTGGTCTTCAACGTGCTCGGCACCAGCGGCTTCGGCGAAGAACAGGTGCCGGCGGCGCCGCAGGACGACTTCGAGCAGCCGGTCATCGATCTGATCGAGACCTTCCGCAACGTCAACGCCCGCAACGCCCTCGAAAGCTACCACGACGCGCAGCAGGCGCTCGACATGGCGATGAACCTGTTCAGCGGCGGCTACCTGCCGCTCGAGCAGCGCGCCCACGCCGAGAACCTCTATTTCGCGATCTCCGAGAAGATCCGGCGGCTGCTGCCACAGATGGCCGACGTCCCCGAGGAACTGCAGAACCTCGAGGAGATGCTGTCAGACACCTACTTCTGCAACTTCTCGCTGTTCCAGTCGATTCCCGACAGCTGGGCC
>JANNIB010000173.1:0-2383 GCA_031404695.1 Acidobacteriota bacterium | reverse complement strand
CGTTCTTCGACGAGTCGCTGCTGATCAATCTGCTGACGCTCGACGCCATGGACAACATCAGCAAGCAGCCGGATTACAAGAAATGCGCCGTCCGCCTCGAACGCGTATAACGCCCGCGGCAGTCGTGGCGGCGGTGATGTTCGCCTGCGTCGTGGCGGCCGCCGGTTGCGCCGGCGGGGAGGCCGTGGGCGCGGTGCCGCGCTCGACCGGAGCGCGGGCGCTCGGGCGCGCCTACGACGGCGCGCCGCCCACGATCCCCCACGACGCCGCCACTGGCGCGTGCACGACCTGCCACGACGCCGACGGCGCCGCAATCGCCGGCCTCGGCGTGGCGCCGGCCTCACCGCACGGCGACGGCCCGGCTGCTGGCGCATTGCGACGCTGCCGGCAGTGTCACGTGCCGGCCACCGCGACCCCGCTGCTCGTCGCCTCGCGCTTCACGGGGCTGCCGCAGGGCCCCTGGCAGGGCAGCCGCGCCACGCCCGGAGCGCCGCCACGGATTCCTCATCCCCTGCAGATGCGTGGCGAATGCCTCGCCTGCCATGCCGGACCCGGGGCGCGGGGCGAGCTTCGCACCACCCATCCCGAACGCGTGCGGTGCCGGCAATGCCACGTGCCGGAGACGGCGGCGGGGCCCTGACGCCATGCGTCGCCACGCCGCGCGTCGCGGCCATGTCGCTGCTGTGGTAGTCGCGCTGGCGCTCGGCGCCGGCGGCGGTGCCGCTGTGAGCGCGCAGACGCCGCCCCCGGCCGCGGTGCCGGCCTGGCGGGTCTCGGCCACCAACACGCTGCGCGTCGAGTCGTGGCGCTATTTCGAGCCGCGGCCGGGCGGCGGCGATCCCGACTACACCTTCCTGGCCGACCGCTTGCGGGTGGACCTGCGGGGACATTGGGCGCGCGTCGATCTCACGCTCGCGGCCCAGTACGTGGGCATGGCCGGCCTGCCCGATCGTGCGGTGGGGCCCGGGGCGCTCGGCACCGGGGCGCTCTATTTCGACCAGGGCAGCCGCGCCTCGAACGCCAGTCAGATCTACCTGCGCTTCGCCAACGTGCGCTTCCCGGCCGTCGTGCCGGGCGTCGACCTCCAGATCGGCAGGATGGGCTACCTCTCGGGCACGGAAGCGCCGAGCGGCGTCACCAAGATCGAGACGGTGAAGCGCCAGCGCCTCGACGCGCGTCTTGTCGGCGAGTTCGAGTGGTCGATCTATCAGCGCGCCTTCGACGGCGTGCGCGTGGACGTGACACGGCCGCGCTGGCGGGCCACCGGCGTGGCGTTCATGCCCACGCAGGGCGGCTTCGCGCGCGCCGCCAGCACCACGATGCATGAGGTGGTGGTGGCGGGTGCGACGCTCAGTTCCCGCCCGACGAGCGCCCCTGGGCGCAAGACACAGGTGCAGGCCTTCGGCTGGCAGTATCACGATGCCCGCAACGTCAGCCAGCGCCCCGACAACACCGGACGGACCGCGCCGGGCGGCGTCGACATCGACGTCAGCACCATCGGCGCGACGCTGCTCGGCGCCTGGCCGGCCGGCCCCGGGGAGGTGGATCTCTTCGCGTGGGGCGTGGCGCAGGCGGGGCAGTGGTATGGCGACGATCACCGCGCCACCGCGGTGGCGCTCGAGGGCGGCTACCAGTGGACGACGGCGCCGTGGCGCCCGTGGCTGCGCGCCGGCCTGTTCCACGCCAGTGGCGATGACGATCCTGCCGACGACACGCACGGCACGTTCTTTCCACTGCTGCCGACCGTGCGCCGCTTCTCGCAGACGACCGCCTACGGCACGATGAACCTGCGCGAGGTGTTCGTGCAGGTCCAGGCCCGTCCGCGCCCCACTCTCGGACTGCGCCTCGACCTGCGCCGCCTCGACCTCGCCTCGGCCGCGGACCTCTGGTACGCCGGCAGCGGCGCCACGCTCGCCCGCGGCGCCGTCTTCGGCTACGCCGGCCGGCGGTCGAATGGCAGCACGCGCCTGGGCACGGCGGTGGAAGTGTCGGCCGACTACGCGATCATGCCCCGCGTGTCGGTCAACGGCTTCCTGGGATACGTCCGCGGCGGCCCGGTCGTGACCGGCACCTTCGCGAGCGACACCCTGTGGTTCGCCTACGTCGAGAGCGTGTGGGCGCTCGGCGCGCGCTGAGCGACCGCCGGTCGCTACAGGGCTCGCAGCCTTCCGGTCGACGGCGGGCTAGCTGACGCCGAGGTCGGCAGCGCGCGCCATCTGCCACGCCGTAACCGCGTCGGGGCTGACGTCCCCAGCGTGGTGCAGCGCCCAGTTGAGCGCGGCAATGAGATCGTCGGCGTCTTCGAGCCCGATGCCCAGCCGAATGAGGCGGTCGAAACCGCTGCGGCGCAGGTCCGGCAGCGGCGTGAAGTACTCAGACACCG
>JANNIB010000172.1:0-6599 GCA_031404695.1 Acidobacteriota bacterium | reverse complement strand
TGGAGCTCGACGGCTCCGACCTCCATCTGTCGATTCAGTCGCCGCCGGTGGTGCGCGTCCACGGCGAACTGCGCCGGATGGAACATCCGGAGCTGACGCCGTCCGACACCAAGACGCTGGCCTACAGCGTGCTGACCGATGCGCAGAAGAAGCGCTTCGAGGAGACGCAGGAGCTGGACTTCTCGTTCGGCATCCGCGGCCTGGCCCGCTTCCGCTGCAACCTCTTCAACCAGCGCGGCGCCGTCGGGGCGGTCTACCGACTGATTCCCGAGCGGGTCCGGCCCTTCGACGAGCTCGGGCTGCCGCCGGTCATCGGCAAGCTGGCCGAGCGGCCGCGCGGTCTGGTGCTCGTGACCGGCCCCACCGGCAGCGGCAAGTCGACGACCCTGGCCGCGATGATCGACAAGATCAACATCGAGCGCAAGGCCCACATCCTCACCATCGAGGACCCGATCGAGTACCTGCACCAGCACAAGGGTTGCCTGGTGAACCAGCGCGAGGTCCACAGCGACACCCAGAACTTCACCAACGCGCTGCGGGCGGCGCTGCGTGAGGATCCCGACATCGTCCTGGTCGGCGAAATGCGCGATCTGGAGACGGTCGAGTCGGCGCTGCGGATTGCGGAAACGGGCCACCTGACGTTTGCGACGCTGCACACCAACTCGGCGTCGTCGACCATCAACCGCATCATCGACGTCTTCCCGGCGCACCAGCAGTCGCAGGTGCGGGTGCAGCTGTCGCTGGTGCTCGAGGGGATCGTCTGTCAGTCGCTGCTGCCGCGCATCAACGGCCAGGGCCGCGTCGTCGCGCTCGAAATCCTGGTGCCGACACCCGGCATCAGGAACCTCATCCGCGAAGACAAGGTCCACCAGATCTATTCGGCCATGCAGGCCGGGCAGGAAAAGCTCGGCATGCAGACCATGAACCAGTCGTTGGTCACGCTGCACCAGCGCCGTCTCATCTCCACCGAGACGGCCATGAACGCCTCGTCGCTGCGCGACGAGCTGACCGAAATGATGAGCCGCGGCGTCGGAGTCGTCGCGGGCGCGGGCATGGGGCGCACCACACCTGGTGCGCGTCCGATGCCCTCGCGGTAGCCCACTCCGCAGGCACGCAGGCTCCCCCAGGAGACGAGGACCATGCCGACTTTCGCATTCTCCGGCCGCACGCGCGGCGGCGAGACCATCACTGGCGAGCGCTTGGGCGACACCATCGAATCGGTGACCAACACGCTGCGCCGCGAACAGATTCTCGTGACCAAGATCGTGGCCGTCGCCGCCAAAGCGGTGGCCCCGCCGAAGAAGGCCCGCGCCCGTTCGGTCAACCCGAAGAACCTGGCCGTCTTCACCCGGCAGTTCTCGGTGATGATCGACGCCGGCCTGCCGCTGGTGCAGTGTCTCGACATCCTGGGCAACCAGGAAGAGGACAAGAACTTCGCCGCTGTCATTCTGCATACCCGCTCCGACGTCGAGGCCGGCGCCTCGCTCGCCGACGCGATGAAGCGGCATCCGAAGACCTTCGACCCCCTCTTCACCAACATGATCGCCGCCGGTGAGGCGGGCGGCATCCTCGACACGATTCTGAAGCGTCTGGCGACCTACATCGAGAAGGCCGTCAAGCTGAAGGCGCAGGTGAAGTCGGCGATGATCTATCCGATCGCCATCGTCACCATCGCCGGTCTCGTCGTGACGGTGATTCTGTGGAAGGTCATTCCGACCTTCGCCACGCTGTTTGCCGGCCTCGGCGCCGAACTGCCGTTCCTGACGCGCATGGTCATCGCGGCCAGCAATCTGCTCGTGCAGTTCATGCCGTTCATCATCATCACCCTCGGCCTGCTGGCCTACGCCTTCAAGATGTACTACGCCACCGAGGGCGGGCGGCGGGTGGTCGACGGCATCGTGCTGAAGCTGCCGGTGCTCGGCGACATCATGCGCAAGATCGCGGTGGCCCGCTTCTGCCGGACGCTCTCCACGCTCATGACCTCGGGAGTGCCGATTCTCGACGGTCTCGAGATCACCGCCAAGACCGCCGGCAACGCCATCATCGAAGACGCGCTCTTCGAAGTGCGGCGCAGCATCGAACGCGGTGAAACGGTGGCCGGCCCGCTCAAGACCACCGGGGTGTTCCCCGGCATGGTGGTGCAGATGATCGGCGTCGGTGAGGCCACCGGCGCCCTCGACACCATGCTGGCCAAGATCGCCGAGTTCTACGAGGAAGAAGTGGACACCGCCGTGGCCGGCCTGCTGACGCTGCTCGAGCCGGTCATGATCGCGTTTCTCGGCATCGTCGTCGGCGGCATCGTGGTCGCGATGTACCTGCCGATCTTCGGCCTCATCAGCCAGCTGACGTAAGCGCGAGATGTCGGCGCTCAGGCCGCGGTTGTCGAGACTGGTCGCCGTCCGCCTCGGCGCGGCGACGATGCTGGCGGTCTTCGCGCTGGCGCTGGCGCTGGTCGGGTCGGGGCTGTGGCCGCTGTCGCGGGCGACCGTGGCCGTGGCCGGACTGTTCGCCGTCGCCCTCATTGACGCGGCGACGGTGCGGCTGGCCGACCGCTACGCCGTCACGGCCGACGTCCATTTCGCGCTCGACGCGGCGCTCATCTCGGCCTACGTCTATGCCACGGGCGGTGTCGCCAGCGTCTTCACGCCGCTCTACGCGCTGCCGGTCGTGGCCTCGGCCGGCGTGCAGTACCGGCGGGGCAGCGTGCGGGTGGCCGCGATTGCGAGCGTCTGCTTCCTCGCCATCGTCTGGTCGCAGTACCTGTGGCCCGACAGCGCCAGCGTGCTCGAAGGGCTGCCGCCGGCCGATGTCGCCTGGGTGACGGTGGGCATCAACGTCTTCGCGTTCTTCGCGGTGGCCTTCCTGGCCGGTCAGCTGGCCGAGAACCTGCGCTGGGCGGACGTGGCGATGGAAGCCGCCTCCGAGAAGATTGCCGATCTCGAGGCCTTCAACCGCAACGTCATCGATCACCTGGCCAACGGCCTGACAACGATGGATGCCAACGGCCGGGTGATGACTTACAACCGCGCCGCGGCGGCCATCACCGGGTGGGACGGCGACATCACCGGGCAACCGGCCACCGAGGTGCTGCAGCTGCCCGAGTCGTTTACGACCGCGCTGGCCTCCGACCGCGAAACCGGCCGCGCCCGCCGCGTCGACTACACCTACCGGCGCGGCGACGGGCGGCCGATCGAACTGGGCGTCAGCGCGGCGCCGCTGCCGCTCGGCTCCGGCCAGCGCGGCTTCATCTTCACGTTCCAGGACGTCACCGACATCAAGGGCCTCGAACGCACCGCGCAGCTGCGTCAGCGCCTCGCCGCCGTGGGCGAGATGGCCGCCGGCATCGCCCATGAGATCCGCAATCCGCTGGCGTCGATGTCGGGGGCGATCCAGGTGCTGCGCGGCGAGTTGCCGCTGTCGACCGAGCAGGCGCAGCTCATGGACATCGTGCTGCGCGAGTCGGACCGCCTCAACGGCACCATCCGCTCGTTCCTGACCTACGCGCGTCCGAGCCCGGTGGCGGTGGCCCGCATCGACGTGCGCCGGGCCGTGGAAGACACGGCCAAGTTGTTGCGCACGAGCCCGGAACTGTCCGAGCACCACCACGTGGCGCTGACCGTCCCGGAGACGCCGGTGTGGCTCGACGCCGACGAGAACCAGCTCAAGCAGATCATGTGGAACCTGGCGACCAACGGGCTCAAGGCGATGCCGCGCGGCGGCCGCCTGGAGCTCTTTGCCGGCACTGATGAGACCTCGGTCTCGATCGGCGTCCGTGACGAAGGCACCGGCATCCCCGCCGAACAGGTGGACTCGATCTTCGATCCCTTCCGCGGCTCGTTCGGCCGCGGCACCGGCCTCGGCCTGGCGATCGTTCACCGCATCGTGACCGACTACAATGGGCGCATCGACGTCGAGTCCACGGTCGGACGCGGCACCACGATCGTCGCGCGCTTCCCGGCACCCGCGGCCGGCGCGGCGCGCTGAGACCTGCGTCAGACACCGTATGGCCGCACCGTCCACACAGAAACCCCGCATCCTGGTCGTCGATGACGAGCGCTCGCTCCGCGAGATGCTCTCGATCGTGCTCGGTCGTGAAGGCTACGAGGTGACGACGGCCGAAGATGTCACCTCGGCGCTCGATCAGATCCGCCGCGGACCGCTGCCCGATCTGCTGATCAGCGATCTGCGGATGCCGGACGGATCCGGGGTCGACGTGCTGCGCGCGCTCAAGGAACGCAGCCCGAGTTCGGTGGGGCTGCTGCTCACCGCCTTCGCCTCGGCCGATACCGCCGTCGAGGCGATGCGCCTGGGCGCCGTGGATTATCTGACCAAGCCCTTCGACGTGGCCGACCTCAAGCTGCGCGTCGCCCGCTATCTCGAGGCGAAGCGCCTGGCCGAAACGCAGGTGGCGCCGCCCGAGGGACGCAAAGGGCAGGGCTTCGTCCTGGCCGGCCGCAGCCGCCAGATTCTGGACGTCATCAGCCTGGTGGCCCGTGTCGCCCGCACCGACGCCAGCGTGCTCATCACCGGCGAGTCGGGCACCGGCAAGGAATGGACGGCCCGCGAAATCCACCAGCAGTCGACGCGGCAGGTGCAGCCGTTTGTGGCGGTCAACTGCGGCGCCTTCACCGAATCGATCCTCGAGTCGGAACTGTTCGGCCACATGAAGGGCTCGTTCACCGGCGCGGTCGACACCAAGAAGGGGCTGCTCGAATCGGCCGACCGGGGCACCCTGTTTCTCGACGAGGTAGGGGAGACCAGCCTCGGCATGCAGGTGAAGCTCCTGCGCGTGCTCCAGGAACGTCGCTTCCGGCGCGTTGGCGGCACCCAGGAACTCGAGGCCGACGTCCGCTTCATCGCCGCCACCAACCGGCACCTCGAGGACATGGTGAAGAACGGCGCCTTCCGCGAGGATTTCTTCTTCCGCATCAACGTCATCTCCGTGCGCCTGCCGGCGCTGCGCGAGCGTGCCGAAGACATCCCGATCCTGGCCGAGCAGTTCCTGCGCCGCTTCGCCGACCGCATGGGCCGGCCGGTGCGGACGATCGCGCCGGAGACGATGCGGCTGCTCATTTCCTACCGCTGGCCCGGGAACGTCCGCGAGCTCGAAAACGTGATGGAACGCGGCGTCGCGCTCGAGCAGACGGCCGAACTGATGGCCGACAGCCTGCCGCCGCACTTGGCAGACGCCCCTGCCGGCGGCAGCGGCACGGCCCAGGCGGTGGATGCGATTCCGGCCGCCGGCTTCAATCTGGAGACGCATCTGCAGCAGATCGAACGCATGCACCTGGATCGCGCGCTCAAGCAGGCGGGCGGCGTGCAGGTGAAGGCCGCGGATCTGCTCGGCATTACCTTCCGGCAGTTCCGCTACCTCGCCAAGAAATACCAGCTCAAGTAGTGCCGAGCGCTGTCAGTCCTCGCCACTCGGCTGACAGCCTCCGTCAGAGCTCCTGCACCATCCGGCGGTCGACCGACCGCCATGAATCCACGTAACTCCTTCATTACTAATGCGTTGGGTGGGGGTCACACGGTGATTCCGCTCCTGGCATCCGTGTTGCTATGGATGCGGATATCGAAGCCGCCCGGTTGGTGGCGGCATCGCGACACCGAACACCGACTTTCGAACCTGACCGGCAACGACCCAACACCAGGAGCAAACGACATCATGCGTATTCGCGACACCAAGGGCTTCACCCTCATCGAACTGCTGATCGTGGTCGCCATCATCGGCATCATCGCGGCCATCGCGATCCCGGGTCTGCTCCGCGCCCGCATGGCGGGCAACGAAGCCTCGGCCATCGGGTCTGTGCGCGCCATCAACAGCGCCGAGAGCGCCTTCTCGGCGGCCGGCGTCGGCAGTCCCTACTCGGGCACCCTGGCGCGCCTGGCGGCCGGCTGCGCCGGCGGCGCCGGCTTCGTTTCGACCGACATCTCGACCGACCCCTCGGTCAAGAGCGGCTACACCGTGGCCATCGCGGCTGGCGCGGGTTCGGCGGCGCAGGGCACCGGCTGCGACGGCGTCGCGGGCATCAGCGCCTACGTGGCCTCGGCGGTGCCGGTGACCTTCCAGACGAGCGGCAACCGCTCGTTCGGCAGCACGACCGTCGGGACGATCTTCTGGAACAACACGGCGGTGGCCCCGACCGAAGCGCAGATGGCGCCCGGCGGCGGCGGCACGGCCCTCCAGTAAAGACCGGCACTTCACCACCGACGTGCACGGGGCCCGGCAGTCGCCGCGTCCCGTGCACGCGTCTGCGGTTCAGGTTCAGGTTCGGGTTCGGGTTCAGGCTTCAGCAGGGCCGGCAGCGCTCCCCACATCCACGCAACCAGACAGTTTTCAGAAGGACAGCAGGAGAACACGCATCATGCGCATTCGTGATATCAAGGGCTTCACCCTCATCGAGCTGCTGATCGTCGTCGCCATCATCGGCATCATCGCGGCCATCGCGATTCCCGGTCTGCTCCGCGCCCGCATGGCGGGCAATGAAGCCTCTGCCATCGGATCGGTCCGCGCGACCAACAGCGCCGAGGCCGCCTTCTCGGCCGCCGGCGTCGGCAGTCCTTACTCGGCCACCCTGGCCCGTCTCGCGGCCGGTTGC
>JANNIB010000171.1:0-6919 GCA_031404695.1 Acidobacteriota bacterium | reverse complement strand
ATCCGTGAGATCGGCGTGCGGATGGCGCTCGGCGCGACTCCCACGGCGGTGGTGCGCCTGGTGGGCGCTGAGACCGGCGCCCTCCTCACGGCCGGGTTGGCGGCAGGGGCAGTGGGCGCCTCCTGGCTGCTGGCCGGCTATCAGGACCAGTGGTTCGGCGTGACGCTCGCCGACACGTGGTCGTTCATGACCGCGGCACTCGTGATGCTCGTCGCCGCGGTGTCCGCTGCGGTCGTGCCCGTCCGACGCGCGCTCGGCGTCGCCCCGGCCGAGGCGCTACGCACGACATAGGCGTCGGCGCACCGCTCGTGGTGAAGGTCAGTACGCCTGCGAAGTCCCCCACCGTGTGGCCATGTGGCCTCACGCCGTGTCGGCTGCCTCACTGCTGCCTCGCGCTCGTTGCCGGTGCCGGCGACAGGAACTTGCCGAACCAGTCCACGTAGCGCTGCAGGCGGTCGCGCTCGTAGCTGGGCATGGTCAAGCCGTGGAACTGTCCGGGATAGATCACCAGTTGCGTGTCGAGGCCCTGGGTCTTCAGTGCCTGATACATCTGCTCGCCGCCGGCGATCGGCACGTTGAAGTCTTTCTCACCGCCCATGAAGAGCGTCGGCGTCTTGATGCGATCGGCGTGGAAGAAGGGATACGACACCTTCATCCACGCGTCCGGGTTCTTCCACGGCGGCCCGAGTTCCTGTTCGTACTGCACGATGTACTGGTCCATGCCGTACATCGTGAGCTGCAGGGAACTGCCGGCGCCGCTCACCGCGGCCTTGAAGCGCGTGTCGCTGGCAATCGTGTAGTTGGTGGTGATGCCGCCGTAGCTCCAGCCGCCGATGCCGAGGCGATTGGGATCGGCGAGGCCCTGCTTCACGACTTCGTCCACCGCGCCCAGCACGTCGATGACCTCGAAGTGTCCCCAGTCCTTGTGGATGGCTTTCTGGAACGTGGCGCCGCGGCCCGAGCTGCCGCGATAGTTCGGCGCCAGCACCAGATAGCCATTGGCCGCGAGCCACTGGTGGGTGCTGTCGAAGCCGTGGTCGTCCTGCCCGTTCGGGCCGCCGTGAATGTAGAGCACCAGCGGATAGGCGCGCCCGGCCACGTAACCCACGGGCTTCACCAGGATGCTGTGGACCTCGGTGCCGTCCTTGCTCGTGGAGGTCAGGTTCTCGGCGGTCGCAAAGGCCACCTGCGCCTGCAGGGCTTCGTTGTGATGGGTGAGCTTGCGCGGCGCCGCGCCGTCGAGCGCGAAGAGTTCCGGCAGCGTGTTCGAGGTGCTCAGCACCGCCGCGTGACGCTCATCGGCGGGGCCGGGGCTGATCGCCGCCACCACCATGCCGGCGCCGGTGAGCCGCCGCGGCGTGCCGCCTTCGGCCGGCACGCTGGCCGCGTGCTGCGAGCGATCGTCTTCGAGCAGGAACGAGATGCGCTGGCCGTCTGTCGACCACGACGGCGCGAACACGGCGCGGTCGAGCGTGGGGGAGAGCAGCCGCACGCTGGTCGGGCCCGGCGCATTGGCGGCGATGACGCCGAGCTTGTTGAGGTCGTAGGCGTAGTTGGTGTCGGTGTCGCCAACCAGCACCGCGATGCGCGAGCCGTCGGGGCTCCACGCGGGGCGTCCGCTCTCGCCCTCGGGCGTGTTGGTCATCGGTCGCGGCGTGGCGCCGGCCCTGGCCTCGATGACCCACACATCGGTGTTGGTGGTGCGGTCGGGGTCGGGCTGGGCGCGCTTGCTCACGAACGCGATGCGCGTGCCGTCAGGCGACCACGCGGGGTTCTCGTCGTCCACCTGGCCGGAGGTCAGCGCCGTCGCGGTCTTGGTGGCCAGGTCGAACACGGCGATGTGCGAGTAGTGGCGGCTCAGATAGCCGGTGCGGTCGGCCTTGAAGTGATAGCGGTCGACGACGATCGGCGGCGTGGTCTTGCGCTTCCAGCCCTCCATCTTCTCGGGCTCGTCGGCGGGGTTCACGTCGCTCATCTCGAAGGCCAGACGCGTGCTGTCGGGCGACCACTGGATGTTGCTCAGGCCGCCCTTCACGTCGCTCACCTTGAGGGCTTCGCCTCCCTGCCGCGGCAGCAGCCACAGCTGCGCGCCCTGCTTCTTCTCGTCGTCGGTGCCGCGGGAGGCGAGAAACGCGAGGTAGTTGCCGTCGGGACTCCAGCGCGGTGAGGTCTCGCTGTCGGGCGACGAGGTGAGCTGCTGCTGCGCCGTGCCGTCCCAGCGTGCCATCCAGATGTCGGTGTTGCGCTTGTCCTTCTCCGCATCGATGGTGGTCACGGTGTAGGCAACCCACGCGCCATCGGGCGAACGCTGTGGATCGGCGAGCGCCACGATGCGGTTGTAGTCGTCGAGCACCATCGGCCGCGACGCCGGTTGGGCCGGCGCCAGCGCGGGGGCCAGGGTCAGCAGGACAATGAGCAGAAGGCATCGGCACGGCATGGCCGCACTATACGCGCACTCGGGGGGCACTGGAGTAGGATGGTTCAATGCCCGATGACGCATCGTCCATCGCCCCGTTGATGCTCATCTCGATGCCGCAGCTGGCCGATCCCAACTTCGAGCGGACGGTCGTGCTGCTGTGCGCCTACGGACCCGAGGGCGCATTCGGCCTGGTGGTCAACCGGCCGATGGAAAAGCCTGCCAATGAAGTGGTCGAGACCGTGCCGGCGGTCTCGATTCGCGACGACATCTACCTCTTCACCGGCGGCCCGGTCGACCAGCGCCGCGCCTGGGTGCTCACGTCTCGCCCGACGCTCGACGCCGACGCCACCGAAGTGGCTGACGGCATCTACCTCACGGCCTCGCCCTCGGCCCTGCGCACGGCACTGCAGTCGCCACCTGCCAGCGACGTGCGCGTCGTGGTCGGCTACGCCGGCTGGGACGCCGGCCAGCTCGATGCCGAACTGGCGCAGGCCTCGTGGCTGATGGCGCCGGTCGGCGCCGACCACATCTTCGGCAGTCAACCCGAGCGGATGTGGGACCAGGCGATCGAGCGCCTGGGGTCGGATCCGGCGCACCTGCTCGGCAGTCCCGGCGTGCACTGACCCGATGCCCGCCTTCTGCGAGCCCCCTCGCTTATGTCCACACAGCCCGCCCCGTTCGCTCTTGCCGCGCTTCTCTCCTTCGGTCTGGCTGGCTGCGGCAGCCCCGGTGCCACACCGCCGTCAGCGTCCACGGCGGCAGTCACGGCCGACCCGGCGGTGAGCGTACTCGCCACGCAGACGGCGCGGTTTGCGCCCACCGACCTGTCGGCCGATGTGTCGGCGTTGCCGGCCTCGGAACGCCTCGCCCTGGCGCACATGATTCGCGGCGCGCAGGTCATGGACGCGCTGTTCCTGCGCCAGGTATGGGCGGGCAACGAGCCGCTGCTCTCGGCGCTCGTCGCTGACGAGTCCGCGGTCGGCCAGGCGCGGCTGCGCTACTTCCTCATCAACAAGGGCCCGTGGTCGCGGCTCGATCACAACGACCCGTTCGTGCCGGGCGCGCCGCCCAAGCCCGCCGCCGCCAACTTTTATCCCGCCGATGCGAGCAAGCAGGAGGTGGAGGAGTGGCTCGCCACCCTCGCCGGCCCGGCCCGCCAGGCGGCGACCGGCTTCTTCACGACCATCCGGCGCGGCGCCAGCGGTCAGTTCGTGGCCGTGCCGTACAACGTCGAATATCAGCCCGAGCTCATGCTGGCGGCCTCGCACCTGCGCGCCGCCGCGGCCGCCACCGTGCAGCCCACGCTCAAGGCGTTCCTCGAGGCAAGGGCGGCGGCGTTCCTGTCGAACGACTACTACGACAGCGACGTCAAGTGGATGGAACTCGACGCCACGCTCGAGCCGACGATCGGGCCCTACGAGGTCTACGAAGACGAGTGGTTCAACTACAAGGCCGCCTTCGAGGCCTTCATCACCGTGAAGGACCAGGCCGAGTCGGCGCGCCTGCAGCAGTTCGCCGCGGCGCTGCAGGAGATCGAGAACAACCTGCCCATCGCCCCGGCCCTGCGCAATCCGAAACTCGGCGCGCTGGCGCCGATTGCCGTCGTCAACACGGTGTTCTCGGCTGGCGACGGCAACCGAGGCGTGCAGACGGCGGCCTTCAACCTGCCCAACGACGAGCGCGTCGTCAGCGAGAAGGGCAGCAAGCGGGTGATGCTGAAGAACAACCAGCAGGCGAAGTTCGACACCGTGCTGCTGCCGATCGCGCAGGTGGCGCTGGCGCCGGCCGACCGGCCCAACGTGGCGTTCGATGCCTTCTTCACGCACATCCTGATGCATGAACTCGTGCACGGCCTGGGTCCGCACAGCATCAGCGTGGGCGGCCGCGCCACCACGGTGCGCCAGGAATTGAAGGAGACGTCGAGCGCGATCGAGGAAGCCAAGGCCGACATCACGGGTCTCTTCGCCCTGCAGTTCCTCATCGACAAGGGGCAGCTGCCGAAGGAGATGGAGCGCACGATGTACACGACGTTCCTGGCTTCGGCCTTCCGCTCGATCCGCTTCGGGATCACGGAGGCGCACGGCCGCGGCCAGGCCGTGCAGCTCAACTACCTGCTCGACCGGGGCGCCTTCGTGGTGAACGCCGACGGCACCTTCGCCGTAGTGCCTGGGACGATCCGCGAGGCGGTGACGGCGCTGGCGCGCGACATCATGACGCTGCAGGCGGCGGGCGACTACGCGGCGGCCAAGACGATGCTCGACACGCTCGGCGTCATCCGTCCCCGGACGCAGGCCGTGCTCGACAAGCTGAAGGGCGTGCCGGTCGACATCGCGCCGCGCTTCACCGCGGCGGCGGCGCTGCTCTCGGCCTACTGACCCGCGCTCAGGCGCCGGCGACGACCAGCGTCGGCACGTCAGCCTCGGTCATGACACGGTAGGCGGTGGCGCCGAGCCGATGCCGGCCGCTGCCGCGCGACACCACCAGCAGGCCGGCGTTGCGATCGCGCACCATCGCGGCGATGCCGGCCGCGACCCGGCCGCCCCGCACGTCGAGCATCGCGCCGGCGGCGCCCGGCACGTTGCGGATGAGCACCGCCATCTGGCTGCGCGCCTGCTCGAGCGTTTCCGGCGGCGTGAGGTCGGCGGCAAAGGGCCACCAGGCCGGCGCCGGGACGTCGCGGCAGACGTGGCCGAAGGCGAGCGGCACCGCGCACGCCTGTGCCCACTGGGCCGAGGTTTCTGCCACCGTCATGTCGGCGGCATCGAGGCCGATCGCCGCCACGATCTGGCCCAGCGTGATGCGGGCCTCGCCCTGTTCGACGCTCACCCGTTCGGGCGTGTACTCCGGCACCGCGAGGACGGGGAGGTGCGCCGCCCGCACCACGCGCTCGGTGGTCGAACCGAACATCAGCCGGCCGGCGCCGCCGAGCCCGCGCGTGCCCATCACGATGAGTTCGGCGCCGGCACGCTCGGCCGAGGCCAGAATCTCCGGCGCCGGCACGCCGGTGACGATGTCGATGGCCGGTAGCAGCGGCGAGGCCGCGGCCGGCATCCGCCCGAGCGTGTCCTGCAAGGCTGATTCGACCTGATCGCGCAGCGATGCGCCGTAGCCCGACGCCTCCGCGCCCGCCACCAGCATCGGGTCGTTGACCGTCACCACCGTGAGATGGGCGCCGAAGGCGGCGGCGAGCGCCAGCGCGTGGCGCAGGGCGCGTTCGCTGTGCGCCGAGAAATCGATCGGGCAGAGAACGGACGTCGGAAGGGCCATGTGGTCGGGACGCGGACGGGAAGCGCGCGGTCAGCGCGTGGTGGGCGCGGCGCCCACTTGCACGGCCTTGGCCGTGAGCGGCGCCTTGCCGCTGCCGATGTTCACGACCACGCGGTCGCCGACCTTGAGATCGGCGGCGCTGAGCTTGGTCTTGCCGCGCGTGATCTTGGTGGTGGCGACGATGGCGATGGTCGAGACCTGGTTGTCTTTGGTGGCGCGCACCACCAGACGGTCGGCCGTCACTTCGGTGATCGTGCCGAGCAGCTTGTGATCGTGACCCTCGTGGGCGAAGGCCCGGGCAGCGGCCACGGCGGCGAGCGCGAGAGCGGAGACGAAGGCACGGCGGTTCATGGCAACTCCTGAGATCGCGATCAGTGCGGGTGTCCGGGTTGGGGCTCGGGCAAGTCCAGTGTACCAGACAGGAAGCGGCGTTCTTCTTCGAGCGCGCGCCACTCGGCGCGGCCGCGGGGATTCAGATCTTCCATCTCGAGGATCTGGTCGTCGGTCAGCTGCGGCAGATGGCGGATGAACTGCACGAGGTGCCAGGTCGAGCGCTCGCCCTCAGGCGTGCCGGTGGTCCAGGCCGGCATGCCGGTGAGCTTCACGCCGTGTTCGATGAGTGCGAAGAGCTCGCCGTCGCTCAGCTGCTGGGTGGCGGCCAGGCGCATGTCGGGGGCCTTCGGATAGAGGCCGTGACCCATGGCGGTGTCACCCGAGCCGTCGTTGGCGTGGCAGCTGGCGCAGTGGTCCGCCCAGTGCGCCATACCGTCGGCGAGCGTGTCGGCAGTGCCGGCCTCGGGGTTGGTCCGCGCCCGCAGCGAGGCGGGCACGAGCCAGTGGCGGGCCGTACGCGACACCGCCGTCTCGATCGGCCCCGGGGTCGCGGTGGCGCTGAGGCCCTGCGCCGCGAACCACAGGCCGCCGACGGTCGTGACGAGTCCGACCACCGCCAGCAGATGCCAGAGCAACCGCACCACGCTCACAGCGTCCTCCGGAAACTCAGTTCACCGAGCACGAACCCGGACCGTCGGGATGTCCGCACGACCCGCACGGCCCGGCGGCCATCGGCGCCCGCCCGCCGCGAGACGCCGGCGCCGAGACGGCGAACACCGACGCCTGCTTCTCGAGCTGCTGGCCGTGGCAGGCCGGGCACTCGAAGGTCGTGGCCTCGCGCACGAGCAGCTCGAAGCCATGGTCGCAATCGCGGCAGCGGTATTCGTAGAGCGGCATGGG
>JANNIB010000170.1:0-32252 GCA_031404695.1 Acidobacteriota bacterium | reverse complement strand
GGCTGTGGGAGGAGGCAAAAGAGCGTGAACGATGCCATCAAGGCGACAAGTGACAGGAACCGGCCTGGATATACATGACGCTATCACACGGGTCGCCCTGCCTGAAGATGACGCCACCCCTGGCATAGGTCACGAGCCTTCTGCGCAGTCCCGACGATCCGAGAAACGTCTGGACGTCGAATGTGTCGGCTTGCGTTCCGCTCGTGGCCGGGCGTCTCGGCACACCAACCGCGTTGACAGAGGGTCCAGGAGGGGGGCGACTCGAACGCGGGCGCGGTTCGAACGCGCTCGCAACGCGCACCGAGCGCTTCGCTGGTCTCGCAGGCACCGCGAGGGGCACCCTGACCACGGCGGTGGGACCTGTGCGCGGGAGTCTTGTCTTCGCAGGCATTGCGTCAGCTAGAGACTACGTCGGAAACGTTCGTATGTGTGCCGACAATGCCTCTGGGTCTGGCCTCGGCCGTTCCGCCTGATCTCGCGCCGATCGGGCACCAACCTTGGCAGCCACGCTTCACCAAGCCTATCGCGACCACCGTCGGCGACACGACGGAGGCTGTTCAGGGGACGGCGCGTCGTACGTCCGTTACGCCCACGCGTTGGCCGCGGCTCATCTGGAGGGGGTGCCTACCAGGATGCGTGGGCTAAAAGCGGCTCGAGCGCAGCCTCGTCGCTTCATCGGCTTCGTCGAAGACTGCGACGCGACTAGCGGACACCTTCGGTGGTCCACGTCGCCGCCTCCCGGCTCCCGAAGGGGCTGAAAGGCAGTGGCGAACGGCTACGAACAGAAGGCATTGAGCAGGTTCAAGGTCGCTCTGACAGGCGCGTATGCTCGCAAACCTCACCGCAAGTTGACGGTGGAAATGCCGGGTTACGGTGCGGCGACCGTCACACCACCGTGCCGGGCGGGATCACCGCGTCCTTGGGCACGATCAGAATCCCTTCTCGGATGTAGTAGTTCGGGCCGTCGAAGGTCTGCAGGCGCTGCTGATTGACGAGCCGGCAGCCCTCGCCGATGCGGGCGTTCTTGTCGACGATGACGCGGTCGAGCTCGACGCCGGGCCCGATGCCGAGCCCGACGCCGCTCGGATGCCCGTGGGTCGGCGCGTCGTAGCTGTCGGCCCCGAGCAGCACCGAGCGACGGATGGCGGTGCCGGCGCCAATCGTGGTGCGGATGCCGATGACCGATTCCTGCAGATCGGCGCGATCGATGTAGCAGCCTTCGGCGACCAGCGCGCGGTCCATGGTCGTGCCGGTGATGCGCGACGGCGGCAGGAAGCGCGCGTGCGTGTAGATCGGGCGCCGGTGGTCGTAGAAGCTGAAGGCGGCGCCGGGCTGGGTGAGCATGATGTTGGCGTCGTAGAACGACTCGACGGTGCCGACGTCGGCCCAGTAACCCTTGTGCAGGTGGGCGACGACGCGGTAGCGATCGAGCGCGGTGGGAATCAACTGGCGGCCGAAGTCCACCCCGCCTTCCTGTTCGAGCAGCTCGAAGAGCACCTCGCGCGTGAAGACGTAGATGCCCATCGAGGCCACGAACGGCCGCGCGTCGTCGAGCGGCATGAACGTCGAGCCCTCCGGCGCGCTGCGTCCGATGGCCGCCAGGCGCTCGGCGTTCGGCTTCTCTTCGAACTGCTCGATGGCGCCGCGCCAGTCGAACGTGAAGATGCCCATGCCGTTGGCCTCGGCGGCATTGACCGGTAGCGCCGCGATCGTGACATCGGCCTGCCGATCGACGTGGGCGTCGAGCATCGCCGCGTAGTCCATCCGGTACAGATGGTCGCCGGCGAGAATCAGGTAGTAGTCGGCGTCGTACTGGGCGAAATGGCGCGCGGCCTTGCGCACGGCATCGGCGGTGCCCTGGAACCACGCCTCGCTGTCGGGCGTCTGCTCGGCGGCCAGAATCTCGACGAAGCCACTCGAGAAGGTGTCCATCCGGTAGGCGCCGGCGACATGCCGGTTGAGCGACGCCGAATTGAACTGCGTGAGCACGAAGATGCGCCGCAGATCCGCATGCAGACAGTTGCTGATGGGGACGTCGATCAGCCGGTATTTGCCGCCGATCGGCACCGCCGGCTTCGAGCGGTGCTGCGTGAGTGGAAACAGTCGGCTGCCTTGGCCGCCGCCGAGGATCAGGGCAAGGGTGTCCCGCATCACGCGAGCAGTGTAAGGGGGCCGCGGGATTTCCGCCAACGTGACCCGGACGACACGCCAGGGACGCACCACCGTCGCGGTGGCGTGGCAGGCTGCAAGGGCATGGCTGCTCGCCCCGTCGAGATTCCGGCGCGCCGTCCGCGCATCGCCGTCATCGTCTGTGCGCACAACGAACAGGCGTTCATCGACCCGTGCCTGCGCGCCCTGGTGTCGCAGTCGCGCCCGCCCGACGAGATCGTCGTGGTGGACAACGCCAGCAGCGATCGCACGGGCCAGGTCGCCAGCGGCGTGTCCGGCGTGCGGGTGATTCGAGAGGATCGCAAAGGGCTGGTCATCGCCCGCGATACCGGACGGCGCGCGACGACGGCCGACCTCCTCCTCTACCTCGATGCCGATTGCCGCGCGCCGCGGCACTGGGTGGCGCGGATCGAGCGCTGTTTTCTCGAGCGGCCGGCGTTGCTGGCGCTGTCGGGCTCGTACCGCTTCTACGACTGGCATCTGCCGGGACGACTGCTCATCCGCGCCTACGACCTCACCGTCGCGCCGGCCACCCATCTGCTGGTGAAACACGTGCTGCGGCGCGGCGTGGTCTTCTACGGCGGGAACTTCGCGGTTCGCCGCGAGGCCCTGGACGCCATCGGCGGCTTCGATACGTCGATCGAGTTCCACGGCGAAGACACCAACCTCGGACGCCGGCTGGCCGCTACCGGCGAGGTGGCCCTGCGCGATGACTGCCACGTGGACACGTCGGCCCGTCGCTATCGCGCCATGGGGACGTGGGCCGTCGTCGGGTTGTACGTCCGCAACTTCTGGTCCGAGATCCTGCGCCATCGCCCGGCCGACGTCACGCATCAGGACGTGCGGGACCTCTGAGGGGGCGAGAGTTTGCCGCAGCGTCGCAGGGCCGCGTTGCCTCCGTCACGGCGCACCCGCAGAGTGAAGCTGGCCCTGACGTACGGGGCCATTCGCGGCACACCTGTCCAGGTCGTTCCCAGCGATCCGCGCCCGGTGAAGCCGTCGGAGGACCGCCGATGAAACTCGATACGCACGTCCACACGCGTCACTCTGGGAACACGTCGATCCGGCCACTGCGACGTGTCATGCGCGAGTCGTACAACACGCCCGAACGGGTCTACGCGCTGGCGAAGGCGCGCGGCATGCACCTGGTGGCTATCACCGACCACGACGAGATCAGCGGGGCGCTGAGCCTCGCCGGGCGGCCCGACGTCGTCGTCGGCTGCGAAGTGACGGCGGTGTTTCCGGAAGACGGCGTCCGCGTGCACCTGAACGTCTTCGGGCTCGACGCCGCCCTCCATCGGTCCATCCAGCGACTGCGGCACGACATCCGGCTGCTGCTGCCGTTCCTGCAGCAACACCACGTCTTCACGTCGCTCAATCACGTCGCCAGCGGTGTCAACGGGGCGCTCACGGCCGCCCAGGTGGTCGGGATCCTGCCGTGGATCGACGCCTTCGAAACGCGCAACGGCTCGCGCCTGGAGGTGCAGAATCGCACCGCGGAATGCCTCGCCCTGGCCTCGGGGAAGGCGATGCTCGGCGGCAGCGATGCGCACACCGAGCGCGGCATCGGCCGTACCTGGACCGAGGTGCCCGGGGCGACCACGGTCGACGCGTTCTTCGAGGGTCTCCGCCGCGGCGAGGGACGCGTGGGCGGTCAGCACGGCAGCCGCTGGACGATGTCCTCGGACATCACGCGATTCGCCACCAACCTCTACCGGGAGCAGGCGGCCGGCGCGGTCCGCGATCCGCTCTCTGTGCGTCCGCTGGCGATGCTTGGTGCGGCTGCCATCGGCCTGCCGCTGCTGGGGGTCGCCGTGAGCGCCGGGCTGCTGCATTTCGTGCACGAGCAGCGCTTCAACCGCGACCTGCTGTTCGACCTTGTGTCCCGCCCCTACCAGGGGAGGGTGCTCGACGTCGAGATTGCGGCATGAGCGCGCGCGTCCGCGTCGCCATCTTCACCGACAACGACTTCGAAAAGGTCAACGGCGTCACCACCGTGTTGTCGGCCGCCCTCGCGCGGGTGCCGGACGACCTGGCGGTTCGTGTGTATACGGCATCACGGCTGGGCGCCGACCGCTCCGACTATCTGGCACTGCCGTCGTGGGGCATCGGCATTCCCTACTACGGCGAGATGCGGATGTACTGGCCGCCGTACCGGACCCTGGTGCGGCACCTGCGCGACGAGGCCGTGGACGTCATCCACCTGACGACGCCCGGCCCTCTGGGCCTGGCGGCCGTGGCGGCCGCCCGGCAACTGCGGCTGCCGCTCGTGGGCAGCTTCCACACCGACCTTGCGCAGTACACGCTGCTACTCAGCGGCCGCCCGGCGCTTGGAGCCTTCATGCGCGTCTACATGCGCTGGTTGTACGGCCGCTGCGCTCGCGTGCTGGCGCCGTCGGAAGCGACCCGGAGGCTGCTCATCGAGGCGGGGACGTCCGCCGACCGGATTGGGGTCTGGGGACGGGGCGTTGACACCGACACGTTCTTGCCCGATCGCCGCAGCGCCTGGCAGCGCGCGGAGTGGCGGGTGGATGCGGCGCGTCCGGTCGTGCTGTACGTGGGCCGCATTTCCGAAGAGAAGGGCGTGCGGCGCCTGCCTGACATCCACGAGGCCTTGCGCCGGATGGGCATCGAGCACCGGCTCGTCATCATCGGCGATGGGCCCCTGCGCACCGAGATCGCGCGGCAGTGCCCCGACGCCGTGTGCCCCGGCACCATCGGCCGCGACGCACTGGCCCGAGCGTATGCGTCGGCCGACGTGTTCCTCTTTCCGAGCACCACCGACACGGCGGGAAACGTGGTGCTCGAAGCGCAGGCGTCGGGCTTGCCGGTCGTCGTGTCCAACTCCGGCGGCCCGGCCGAGCAGATGCAGCCTGGAGTCACGGGACTGGTCTGCGGCCGCGATGCGGACACCTGGGTCCGCGCCACGGCGCACCTGCTGGGAGACGGCCGGGCGCGTCGCGAGATGGGCGCGGCTGGGCGCGCCTTCGCAAAAACGCGGACCTGGGAGGCGACGCTGCAGCCGCTGTTCGATGCCTACCGCAGCGCGGCAGGTCATGGAGTGCCCGGCGCCACCGCGCGCCTGGCCCAGGCGCATCACGTGGCCTGACGTCGGTGGACACTGTCCGGACGTTCACGTCGACGAGCCACCTGCCGGTTGGTGGAAGCGCCGCGCCGAGGGCGCGGAAGGGGGAGGGTCGTGCGTTCGATGACCGCACCGCGGACGTTGCACCTCACGAATGCCTATCATCCGACGTCGGGAGGCATTCGCACCTTCTACCGCGCGCTGCTCGACGCGGCGTCGCAATCGGGCCGCGAGATGCATCTCGTCGTGCCCGGCGAGACCGCGAGCGTCGAGCGTCTGGACGCCTGGACCACGATCCACCACGTGCGGGCGGCGCCGTCGCCGTGGTTCGACCGTCGCTACCGCCTGCTGCGCCCCGATCACTACTGGAGCCGGCGCTCGCCGATTGGCCGGATCCTGGCCGCCGCGCGCCCCGGACGTCGTGGAGGTCTGCGACAAATACACGCTCGCGCCGGTGGGGCGGCTGCTTCGGGCGGGCTGGTACTGGCCGGACCATCGGCCCACCGTCGTCGGGCTGAGCTGCGAGCGCCTCGACGACAACGTCGCGGCGTATCTCGGGGGCGGCCGGCGACTGCGTCGCGCTGGACACGGGTATCTGCGACGCGTCTACGCGCCGTCGTTCGATGCGCACGTCGCCAATTCCGAATACACCGCCCGCGAGCTGCGGGCGGCTGCCGGCATCGACGCCGTCGACGTCTGCGAGATGGGCGTGGATGCCGATCTGTTCACACGCACGCCGCGCGATCTGGCGCTGCGGACCTCGCTCCTGCACGCGGCGCACGGCACCTCGGAGAGCGTGCTCGTGCTGTACGCGGGACGCCTGTCGCCGGAGAAACACCTGGACGTGCTCGTGCAGGCCATCGGCGCGGTCGCGTGTTCCGGGCTCGCCCCGGACCTGCGGCTGGTGCTGGCGGGCCAGGGTCCGCAGGCGGCGGCGCTCGAAGCGCTGGCGGCACGGGTCGCGCCCGGACGCGTGCATTTCGCGGGACACGTCGCCGACCGGCAGCGCCTGGCGGCGATCTACGCCAGTGCCGATATCTTCGCGCATCCCAATGCTCGCGAGCCGTTCGGGATAGGACCTCTCGAAGCGATGGCCGCCGGCGTGCCGGTGGTGGTGCCCAACCAGGGCGGCGTCCTCGCCTACGCTAACGACGGCAACGCCTGGCTGGCGGATCCCGATGCGGCCTCGTTCGCCGCGGCGCTGCTCGCGGCGGCGTGTGGACGCCAGACCGATCGCCTCGACCGCGCGCGCGAGACCGCACGGGCCTACGCTTGGCCGGTGATGGCCGAGCGCCATCTGCAAACGCTGGACCGCATCCACGCGCGGCGTCTCGCCGGCGCCCGAGCGTCGTCTCCCCGTTCGCTGGCCGCGCCGCACGCGTGAGCGCCGATCGGCGCTACCAGAAGCCGAGCACGCGCCACCAGAGCAGGCCCACGGTGAGCCACACCACGAGATTGGCCACGCCCACGATGGCGCCGGCCCGCCACCACTCGCCGAGCGTCACGTAGCCCTGGCTGAAGAGAATCGGACCGGTGGTGGTGCCGTAGTGGGTGAGACCCGCCGGCAGATTCGTGAGGCACATCAGGCTGTAGACGGCCAGCGTCGGTGGCACGCCCACGCCGATGAGCAGCGTCGCAAACGGCGGGAAGAGCGCCAGCATGTGCGACGTGATGCTGGCAAACGCGTAGTGCGTCACGAAGTACACCACCAGCACCACCAGCAGCACCGTGAACCAGCCGATGCCGCCCAGCAGCGCGCCGACGCCGGTGGCAAACGCCGTGGGTACACCGGTGGCATTCAGCAGTTCGCCCATCTTCAGCAGACCGCCGTACCAGATGAAGACGTCCCAGGCGGCGCGCTCGGCGACGATGCCTTCCCAGCGCAGCGTCCCGGTGACCAGCATCACGCCGAGGCCGAGCAGCGCCACGAACGTCACGTCGAGCCGATGGAAGCCGGTGGTGAGCCACAGCAGGCCGACGCCGATGAAGACGCCCATCGTGATGCCTTCAAGGCGGCCCACGCGGCCGAGCGCCTCGAGTTCGCGGGCCGCAAAGGCCGCCGCCTCCGGCGTGCGTGTCACCTCGGGGGGCACCACCCGGTAGACCACCCACGGCACCACCAGGCACGAGACCAGGCCCGGCACGCTGGCCGCCACCAGCCATCCCGACCAGGTCACGTCGACGCCGGCGAGCTTCGAGGCGAGGCCCGCTGCCAGCACGTTGCTGGCCTGACCGGTGAGGAACATCGCGCAGGCGACGGCCGACCCCTGGTACATCGCCGCGAGCAGGAACCGCCCGAGCCGGGGCGCCGTGGGCCCGGGTGTCGAGCCGAAGAGCTCGGCGATGCTGCGACCGATCGGCAGCACCATGCCGGCCGAGCGCGCGGTGATCGACGGCACGCCGCTGGCGAGTGTCACGTCGGTCATGACGAGCGCGTAGGCGATGCCGTGCGAGCTGCTGCCGACGCGGCGGAAGAAGAGGAGCGCGATGCGGCGGGCGAGTCCGGAATCGAGGATCGCCCGCGCCATCAGCATCGCGGCCAGCACCAGCCACACCGACGGCTCGCCGAAGCCGCCCAGGGCCTCGCGCATCGGGATGCCGTTGGCGGCCATCGCCGTCAGGCCCAGGATCACCAGCGCCGCGCCGGGCATCGGCTGGATCGCCATGCCGGCGATCACACAGACGAAGATGGCGAAGGTGCGCCAGCCCTGCGGCGTGACCGGGTCGGGCCGCGGCAGCAGCAGCGTCACGGCGAGGAAGAGCACCACGAGCGCCGCCAGGCGGAGGAGGCGTACTGGTGAGCCTGCAGCGGACATGCGCGCGCCATTGTAGTGGCACGCGCGCCGGCGACCGCTACGCCGGCGGCGGGGAGGTCAGCGCGGCGCGGGCCGCGCGGGCCCGGTCGCGGGGCGTGCTGTCCACATGGCCGAGCGCATGCAGCGCCGCATCGAAGACCGACGCCACCACCGGATCGGCAGGCCGGATGAGGCGGTAGTGCATCCAGACGCCGTCGCGCCGCGCTTCCACCAGGCCGGCCTTGCGCAGGTAGGCGAGGTGCCGCGAGGTCGTGGGCTGCGACACGCCGAGGCTGGCGTGCAGGTGACACACGCAGAGTTCGCCGCCGGGCCCGCCGGGCGTGTCCGCCAGGATGGCCAGGATGCGCAGCCGGGTGGCGTCGGCGAGCGCCTGATACAGGCTGGCGAGCGTGGTCGCGTGTTTCACGCGGGGCGCCGCCGTCGTGGTCGTGCAGCAGGTCGGCATATTCGTGTTGACAAATATAGCACGGGCGAATATATTCGCGTTAGCAAATATCAGAACCGGTTTTGGCTGGCCTGAATAGCCGGCCCAGGAGACACGACCATGGCGACCCCGATAGAGATCAAGACCACGGTGAAAGAGAAGTACGGCGAGGCGGCCAGGCGGGCGGCCAGCGGCGGCCTCGCCATTGGCTGTTGCGGCAGCCCGTCGGATGCGGGTTGCGGTGACCCGATCACCTCGAACCTCTACGACGCGGCCCAGCAGACGGGCCTGCCGGCCGAAGCGGTGGCGGCCTCGCTCGGCTGCGGCAACCCGACGGCCCTGGCGGAGCTGAAGGCCGGCGAGGTGGTGCTCGACCTCGGCTCCGGCGGCGGCATCGACGTGCTGCTCTCGGCCCGGCGCGTCGGGCCCACCGGCAAGGCCTACGGCCTCGACATGACCGACGAGATGCTGGCGCTCGCCAACGAGAACAAGAAGAGAGCCGGCGCCGAGAACGTCGAGTTCCTGAAGGGCGAGATCGAACACATCCCGCTGCCCGATAACTCCGTGGACGTCATCATCTCGAACTGCGTCGTCAATCTCTCGGGCGACAAGCCGCGCGTGATCCGCGAGGCGTTCCGGGTGCTGAAGCCGGGCGGCCGTTTCGCGGTCTCGGACGTGGTCGTCAAGGGCGAAGTGCCGGCCGACATCCGCCGGAGCATGGAACTGTGGATCGGCTGCGTGGCCGGTGCCCTCGAAGAGGCCGAGTTCAAGCAGCTGTTGACGGGCGCCGGCTTCACTGACGTCGACATCGAGCCGACCCGCGTCTACAAGGCCGCGGACTCAAGGACGTTCCTGGCGGAGGCCGGCCTCGACCGGGCCGGCCTGGCCGAGTCGATCGATGGCAAGTTCATGAGCGCCTTCGTGCGGGCCACCAAGCCCGGCGGCGAGACCCGGTCGTGCGGCTGCGCGCCTGGCTGCTGCAACTGACCCCGGGCCACGTCCGCTGACCTTGCGCGCCGGGCGCTCCAGTTCATCTGGGGCGTCCGGCGCGCATTGTTTTCAGTCGTGTAACGCGAATTTCGAGGTGTTTCGATTGAATTAACATGGATTTAACGCTACCGTTGCCGATACGTTACGTAGGCACCCTTCGAGATGGCTCGGCGCACCCATTTCACGCTCGCAGCAGCGGCGATCGGCCTGATGGCCGTCATCCCGGTCCGGGTCCGTACCGAAGCCCGGCCCGTGCCCGCCCCTGCGCCGTTTGTCACCCGCCATCCGGAACTGTCGGCCGCGCTCGACCGCATTGCCCGGGGCAGCGCGTCGTGGCGGGCCGCCCTGACCGCCGTTGCGGCCACCGGACGTCGCGCCCTCGTGCTGACCCCGGATCAGGTGGTGGTGCAGGATCCGTCGACCGGGGCGTCCAGGCCCTTCGATCGCTCGACGGTGGCTGAAGTGTCGCCGGTTGCCGACCCAAACGGCTCTGTCTCGAGCGTGCTCGTCGTCGTCAATGTCGAGCGGATGCAGCAGCTCCACGATCGCCGCGGCTCCCTGCCCGGAGAGTTCCACGCCGATCTCGAGCGCGTGCTGGCGCACGAAGTGTACGGCCACGCCGTGCCGTATCTGGAGGCCGGACACCTGTCGGGTCGCTGCGCCGACCCCGAGCCCGGGCAGACCGCCACCGAGTCGTGCGCCATCCAGCGCGAAAACGTGGTGCGCGCCGAACTGCGACTGGGACGTCGCACCGATGCCGCGCTCGGCGGCCTGATTCTGGCCGGAATGCTCCGCTAGCGGCCCGATCACGGGCCCCCGGCCCGTCCTCCGCGACGCCTTTGCGCGAGTTTACCCGCATGTAACAGCCCTGTCGCAGTCGCTTCACGGCCCCTCGATAGCCTGACCTGGTAAGCCAACCCCAGTGTGAGGTCGAGGAGCGTATGAACTTGCGATGTGTTCGGGTAGCCCTGCTTGCAGGCGTGCTGCTGACAAGTGCCGTCCCGGCGGTGTGGGCTGAACAGCCAGCGGCGGCGAGCGCCCGGAAGACCCGTGTCACCGGCGTGGTCCGCGACGAAACCAACGGCATCAGCCTCCCGGGGATCCCGGTCGAGGTGGTGGGCGGCGAGACCGTGTACACCGACGTCGACGGCCGCTACGTGGTCGAACTCGTCCCCGGCAGCTACGACCTCAAGGTCGCGATGGAAGGCTACCAGGAGATGAGCGCGAAGGTCGTCGTGGCCGCCGGCGTGCGCACGGTCGACGCCAACATCGGCATCACGATGGCGAAGTTCGCCGAGACGGTCGTGGTGCGCGGCGACGCGCCCATCGACGCCGTCACCTCGTCCCAGGAAGTGCAGCTCATCGAGCGCAAGAACGCGCCGATGATCAGCGACAACCTCGGGGCGGTCGAAATGCGCAGCAACAACGACGGCGACGCCGCCGCCGCCATGCAGCGCGTCACCGGCATCTCGGTGGTCGACAACCAGTACGTGTTCGTGCGCGGCCTCGGAGAGCGCTACAGCAACACCCAGTTGTCGGGTGCCACCCTGCCCACCACCGAGCCCGACAAGAAGGTCGTGCCGCTCGACATGTTCCCCACGGGCCTGCACGACAGCGTGCAGGTGGCCAAGGCGTATTCACCCGACAAGTCGGCCGAGTTCGCCGGCGGCCTCGTGCAGGTGAATCCCATCAAGCTGCCGAGCCGCCCGGTGCTCGACTTCTCCTACGGCCTCTCCGGCAACAGCATCTCGACCGGCAAGAGCATCCCGCTCAGCTCGCTCGGCTCGCGCGACTGGCTGGGCTTCGACAACGGCTCCCGTGCCCTGCCCGGTTCGTTCCCCGACTCGAAGATCGTCCGCCGCGGCGTCTTCACCCCGACCGTCGGGTTCACGCCCGCCGAGATCACCGCCTTCGGCCGCGCCCTCGACAACACGTGGCGCCCCCAGAATGCCGATGGCGCGCCCGGCCAGAACTGGGGCCTGGTCGCCGGCAACCGCTTCGGCAAGCTCGGCGTCGTGGCCAGCTTCTCGCAGTCGTACAAGGAAACCTTCCAGCGAGAAGGCCGCGCCTTCTACCGCCTCGGCGAAGGCGATGAGCTCGAAGCGGTCAGCGACTACGAGATCGAAGCCGGCACCGAGCGTGCCCAGATCGGCGGCGTGGCGAACCTGTCGTTCCAGGCGACCACCAATCACCGCCTGTCGTTCGAGAACTTCTACACCCACAGCGGCCGCGACGAGGGCCGCCGGTTCCAAGGGCCGAACACCGAGAACAACTTCTACTACTTCAACAACCGCGTGCAGTTCATCGAAGAAGGACTGTTCTCGAACGGCCTGTCGGGCGAGCACTTCTTCCGCGGGCTGTCGAACAGCCGGCTCGACTGGCGGGCGACGTATTCGCGTGCCAACCGCGACGAGCCGGACCTGCGCGAGACCCTCTACCAGGCGAACCTGGTGCCGCTCGCCGACGGCGGGTTCACCTACAGCGGCAACCCGGTGCTGGCCGACGAGTCGCAGAGCGGCTTCCGGATGTTCAACGACCTCGAAGACAACACTCTCGACGTCGCTGCCAACTGGAGCATCTTCAGCACCGCCGGTGACCGTCCGACCCAGTACAAGTTCGGCCTCAATGTCGTCGATCGCGACCGCGCGTTCCAGTCGCGCCGCTTCCGTTTCATCCCGATCACAACCGGCTCGGGCAGCAGCGTCCAGGCCAATCTGACCCTCACGCCGGAAGAGATCTTCACCTCGAACAACATCGGCACCGCCTTCCGCTTCAACGAAGAGACGCGTCCGGTGGATGCCTACGACGGCGCGCAGACGACCTACGCCGGCTACGGCATGGTCGATATCGCCCTGCGGGCCCGCACCCGCGTCGTGGCCGGAGCTCGTGTCGAGCGGTTCGAACAGCAGGTCGACTCGTTCGACCCGTTCGGCCTGTTCGTCGCCACCACCACCTCGGAGAACAAGAACACCGACTTCTTCCCGTCGGTCAACCTCGTCCAGGGGATCACCGCCAACTCGAACCTCCGCCTCGGCTACAGCTCCACGGTCAACCGCCCCGAGTTCCGCGAGGTGGCCACCTTCGAGTTCACCGACGTGGTCGGCGCCCGCGCGGTGCGCGGCAACCCCGACCTGCGCCGCGCCATCATCCAGAACGTCGACGCCCGCTGGGAACTGTTCCCAGGGGCTCGTAACGTGGTGGCGGTGAGCGCCTTCTACAAGTACTTCAACGAGCCCATCGAGCGCATCGTGATTGCCGGCGCGCAGCCGATCGTCACCTTCCAGAACGCCGAGAGCGCCCGCAATTTCGGGCTCGAGCTCGAAGCCGCCCGCCAGGTGTTCCGCCACCTCTACGTGGCCGCCAACTACACCTTCGTCGACTCGGAAATCACGCTCAGCCCGGGCCAGCGGACGGTGCAGACCTCGCTCAAGCGCGCGCTGGCCGGCCAGTCGAAGAACGTCTTCAACGTCACCACCGAGTTCGCCGCTCGCGGCTTCAACATGCGCGTGCTGGTGAACCGCTACGGCGACCGCATCTCGGACGTCGGCTCGAACGGCGCACCCGACATCATCGAGCAGGGCCGCCCGCAGATCGACCTGGTGATGTCGCAGCGGGTGGGGCGCTTCAACCTCCGCTTCGGCGCCGACAACCTGGCCGACAGCCGCTACAACTTCACGCAGGGCGTGGGCTCGGTGCAGGAGCGCGAGCGCACGTTCGTGCAGGGCCGCACCCTCAGCCTGTCGGTCGGCGTCAACGTTTTCTAGGTCGAGCCTGTCATGAGGAAAGCACAAGGCATCATGGTTCACGTATCACGCATCCTGAAGGGACTCGCCGCGGTCGCCGCGGTGGCCGCGGCCGTCGTCGTGGCGATTCCCGTGGCCGCCCAGCTCCAGCCGCCGGTGACCGTGCCGGGCATCGACCGCCCGGTCGTCGTCGTGACCGGTGACATCACCGGCACGATGAACTGGACGAGCAACTTCGTCTACGTGCTGCGCGGCGCGGTGTTCGTCAAGGACGGCGGCACGCTCAACATCGCCGCCGGCACGCTCATCGCCGGCGAGGCCGGCAGCGTCGGCACGCTCATCGTCGAGCGTGGCGGCCGGTTGAACGCCCTCGGCACCCGCGAGCAGCCGATCGTGATGACCAGCGACCAGCCGGTCGGCCAGCGGTCGCGCGGCGACTGGGGCGGCCTCATCATCAACGGCCGGGCTCCGGTGAACATCCCGGGCGGCGAGGGAGTTGGCGAAGCGCAGACCGGCGTCTACGGCGGCGACAACCCCAACGACAACAGCGGCACCATGCGCTACGTGCGCCTGGAGTTCGCCGGGTCTGAATTCAGCCCCGACAACGAGCTGAACGGCATTGCGTTCCAGGGTGTGGGCCGCGGCGGCAGCTACGAGTACATCCAGGTGCACATGAACCGCGACGACGCTTTCGAGTGGTTCGGCGGCACCGCCGACGCCCGATACCTCGTCGCCTCGAACACCGGCGACGACAGCTTCGACTGGACCTTCGGCTGGAACGGGCGGGCGCAGTTCGTGGCCGTGCACCAGCGCAGCGACGACGGCGACTGGGCCATCGAAGCCGACAACAACGAGTTCGCCAACGACCTGCTGCCGCGCTCCAATCCGCAGATTTACAACTTCACCAGCTGCGGCGACCCCGACTCGAACGAAGGGGTCGAGGCGTTCCGCGCCGTTCTGTTCCGTCGCGGCACGGCGGTCACGTTCCGCAACTTCCTGCTGCTCGGTTCGCGCACCCTCGGGTTGCAGATCGACGGCGCCTCGACGCTCGCGCAGGTCAACAACGGCACCACCCAGGTCGGTTCTGGCGTGATCTTCGGGCCGGCGACCCCGCTGCACGCCAGCGCGCAGCCGTTCGTGGCCAACGGGCGCTTCCCCAACGTGCGCGTCAACGTCGACCCCGGTGTGGCGGGCTGCTTCGTGCACGACAACCCGAACTTCCAGCCGTCGTCGGTGGCGACGCTGGCGGGCGGCCAGCTGGCGCCGATTCAGCCGCCCAACGACGGCTTCTTTGAGCCCGTGACCTACATCGGCGCGGTGGCGCCGGCCCCGGCCGACAACTGGATGAGCGGCTGGACGTCCTTCCCGCAGCGGTAGGACTGAGTTCTGCGCCCCGGCCGATAGCCGGGGCGGCGCCGGAGAGGGAACCGGGCATACCGGTTCCCTCTCCGTAGTAAGGTCTCCCTCGATGTCCCTTCGCCTTGCTCTCGTAGCCGGCTCGTTCTTCCTCGCCGCGTGCGCGCCCCCCAAAACGCCTCTCACCGACTCACGCGACTCGCCGGCCGCCGTGGCCCAGTCCGTCATCGATGCGGTGACCGCCGGCAACAGCGCGGCGCTGGCATCGCTGGCGCTTTCGGAGCAGGAGTTCCGCGAGCACATCTGGCCCGAGCTGCCCGCCGCCCGTCCCGAGCGCAATCTGCCGTTCTCGTACGTGTGGGGAGACCTGCACCAGAAGAGTGGCACCAGCCTGGTAGCCACACTGGCAAAGTATCGCGGTCAGCGCTTGTCGCTCGTCGAGGTGCGGCACGGCGAAGTCACCCGCTATCAGAGCTACACCGTGCATCGCGACAGTGTGTTCGTCGTGCGCGCCGCCGACGGCGCGACCGAAGACGTGCGGCTCTGCGGGTCGATGGTCGAGCAGGGGGGGCGCTGGAAGGTCTTCAGCTACGTGACGAACGACTGACGGACACCACTGACAGCTGCTGATGGGCGGCCTTGCCGTCACGTCATTGTGACGGCTGTGGCGTAAGATTCACCCCGTGAGAACGCCACTCGTTGCGCTCCTGTTGCTGCCTCTCGCCGTGGTGTCCGGCCGTCAGGCGGAGCCCCTGGCTCGCAACGTCATCCTCTTCCTCGCCGACGCTGGCGGCATCCCCACGCTGAACGCGGCCAGCCTGCACGGCTACGGAGAGGGCCGCCGGCTGTTCGTGCAGCGCATGCCGCACATCGGCCTCTCGGACACGGCGACCGCCTCGCAGTTCGTCACGGACTCCGCGGCCGGCATGACGGCCATCGTGACCGGGCAGCGCACGCACAACGGCGTCGTCGGCCAGGGCCCCGACGCCGTCCGCGGTGTCAAAGACGGCGCGCCTCTGACGACCATCCTCGAGATCGCGGAGGCCCGTGGCCTCGCCACCGGGGTCATCTCGAACGACGCGCTGACCGGAGCCACCCCCGCGGCGCTCTACGCGAAGGTCAACGACCGTAATAAGACCGCTGACATCTTCCGCCAGGCCCTGGCATTTCCGGTGGGTGATGGCATCGACGTGCTCATCGGCGCGGGCCGGTCGCAGGTCGCTGGTGCACTCGGCGCCGCCGGCTCGAGTCTCGATGCGATGGCGCGCCAACATGGCCGTCCGGTGCTGGCCACGCTCGAGGCGGTGCCAGCCACAGCCACGAAGGCCGTCGTGCTGCTCGACGATCAGGCGTTCGACCTGGCCGCCGCCGTGGCCCTGGCCCGTCGCATGTTGTCGGCGAATCCGCGCGGCTACTTCCTGATGGTCGAGAGCGACACGCACACCGACTCGATTCGGCATGGGCTCGACCGCATGGTGGCCTTCGACCGCGTCATCGAGGCAACGGCCGCGGCCGCGGGTCCCGACACCCTGCTGCTCTTCACGGCCGACCATTCGTTCGATCTGCGGGTGCACGGCGGCATGATCGGGAAGCCGCTGCTGACCGGCGCCGCAGCCGAACGCGGCGGCGGCATGGAGGGGGTGCGGCTGCCGCACGTGCGCATGGACGACAGCCACACCGGTGAAGAGGTGCTGGTGGCCGCGCAGGGGCCGGGGGCCGCACGGGTAGGTGGCTATCTGGCCAACACCGACCTGTTCCGGATCATGCTGGCGGCCTTCGGCTGGCCTGTCTCGACTCAGTGACTGGCAGCGGCCGTTCACGCTGCGCGCCATGCTATATTCGCCAGTGCAAATATATCGCGGGGCCGCGCGTCACCCCGGAGCTGTCCTCAAGGCGCTCGTCCAACACCTATGGCGATACGCATCGGCATCAACGGCTTCGGCCGCGTGGGGCGGCTCGCTCTGCGGGCGGGATGGGGACGTCCCGACCTGGAGTTCGTGCATATCAACGAGGTCGCCGGCGGAGCAGAGACCGCGGCCCATCTGCTGACCTTCGACTCGGTGCATGGCCGATGGCCGCGGTCGGTCACCTCCAGCTATGCGGGCATCGCGATAGACGGCGTGCCTGTCTCGTTCTCACGTGCCGCCACGCCCGGCACCGCGCCGTGGAGAGAGCACCGACTCGACATCGTGCTCGAATGCAGCGGGAAGTTCCGCACGGCCGAGTCCCTTCAACCGTACTTTGCGCCGGCATCCGCAAGGTGATCGTCGCGGCGCCCGTGAAGTCCGGCGCGTTGAACATCGTAATGGGCGTCAACGACCACCTCAACGACCCCGAGACGCATCACCTGCTCACCGCCGTCTCGTGCACCACATGCGCCCCACAAGGACCTTCGCCTGGCCCGCGCCAGCAGCCTGTCGCTCATCCCGACCAGCACCGGATCGGCGACGGCGATCGGTCTCATCTACCCGGAACTGCTCGGCAAGTTGAGCGGCCTGGCGGTGCGCGTGCCGCTGTTGAACGCGTCGTTGACCGACTGCGTGTTCGAAGTGCAGCGGCCGACCACGGTCGAGGAGGTCAATGCGGCGTTCGAGCGGGCGGCGACCGGCGCTCTCGCGGGCATCCTGGGCTATGAGACGCTGCCACTGGTTTCGGTCGACTTCAAAGACGATCCGCGATCCGCCATCGTGGATGCGTTGTCGACGATGGTCGTGGACGGCACCTGCGTGAAGGTGCTGGCGTGGTACGACAACGAGATCGGCTACGTGCACCGGATGGTCGAGCTGGCGCAGAAGGTGGGCGCGCATCTGTGAGCGTGGAGGCCCTTGCGGCGTCCGCTGCCGCGCCGGCGCTGGTTCGTGGTGAGCGTGCCGATCTTCCTGGCCTCGGTGCTGGGGTGGTCGTTCGCGCAGGTGGGCGGGTTCATGGCACTCTGGGTCATCGGCTACGGGGTGGTGCAGAGCGCCTCGCCGGTGGTCGTCCGTGCCCTGACGGGCGGGCACGCGCCGGGTCCAGGGCTCACCAGCGCCCTGGGGCTGGGGCTGGCGGGTGTGACGGCGCTCATCCAGGTGGGTCTGTACTTGCACTGGCCGGCCGCACAGACGATGCTCGTAGGACTGGGGATGTTCGGCGTCGTGTTCGCGCTGAACTCCGCGGTGCACTCGTACCTGGTGCTGGCGTATTCCGAAGCGGACCGTGTCTCCTTGAGCGTCGGCTTCTACTACATGGCAAACGCGTGCGGGCGTTTGATCGGGACCCTGCTGTCGGGCCTGCTGTGCCAGCAGGCGGGCGTGGCCGGGTCGCTGTGGGGGGGCGGTCGTGCTGGCGGCCGTTGCCGGGACGGTGGCCTTGTGGTTGCCGCCGGTGAGCGACGCCGATGGGGCGTGGATGAGCGTGAAGGGCGACGACTGACGTCGCATGTTGAGGGAGATGAATCGATGAGACGTGCAATGCAGTGGGGAATGACGGCGGTCGGCGTGGCGCTGGTGGCGGGCGTTGCGACCCTCGGGGCGCAGGCGCCCGTGAAGGTCGACATGAAGGATGGTCAGGGGCAGTCGATCGGCACGGCGACGGTGTCGTCGTCGATGGGCGCCGTGCACATTCAGCTCGACCTCAAGGGGTTGAAGCCGGGGCAGCACGGGCTGCACGTGCACGCGGTCGGGAAGTGCGAAGGACCGGGCTTCACGACGGCCGGCGGCCACCTGAACCCGACGAACAAAAAGCACGGCCTGCTCAGTCCCGACGGACCGCACGCTGGCGACATGGACAACTTCACCGTGGCGGCTGACGGCACGGCGAAGGGCATGGTGATGGCCAAGGGCATCGCGTTCGGCAGCGAGCCCAACTCGGTGTTTGCCAACGGCGCCACGGCGCTCGTCGTGCACGCCGGTCCGGACGACGGCAAGACCGACCCCTCCGGCGGCTCGGGCGATCGCATCGCCTGCGGCGTCATCACGAAGTAGGCCGTGGCAGCCGGGTGAGGCGCAGCGCGTCACCCGGCACCCCCTTCGTTGCGTCCGTCCGGCACCTCCGGCGTCTTCAGAAGAAGCGCAGGAGGTGTATGGTGCAGTCCGTGGCGATGGATCCCGTCAGTCTCTGGGAGGAGTTCGGCCCGCCCCTGCGCGGCTTCCTGGCGCGCCGGGTGCCGCCGGGCGTCGATGCGGATGACCTCCTGCAGGACGTGTTCGTGCGCGTCGTTCGAAGTCTCTCGAACCTGCGCCGCACAGAGCGCCCCGAGGCCTGGCTCTACCAGATTGCCCGCAATGCGCTGCGCGACTCGCTTCGCGCCCGGCTCCGTCGGGATGGCCGCACCGACGCCCTCGAGGTCGACCTGCCGGCCGAGCCCGACCCTGCGGCCGACCGTGCCGCGGAAACCGAACTGGCGCCGTGTCTCACGCCAATGGTCGGACGCCGGATTCATGAGGTGCACTCGGTCGAGAACCCGACGGAGACACCAAGCGAGTTCCTGCGCGGCAAGTTCTTCCGGGAGGCGTCGGTGCCGGCCACGGTGCAGCGCATGCAGTTCGAGAATGCCCAGATGCGGATCACCCGCGTGCTCGTCCCTTCCGGTGTAACGTCTTTGTAACGTGGACCTGTGGCGCACTCGCCGTGCCCCGGCCCCCGACCGGCCGGGCGTCAGGAGTGTCCGTGGCCGCCTTTCGCCTGATCCCCAGGGAAGAGAAGTTCTACGCCGATTTCATCGCCCTCGCCGACCGCATCGTGTCCGGGGCGACGCTGCTCGAGAAGATGCTGGCGACCGACCCGCCGGCCTGGGAGATGGCGATCGAGATCAAGCAGGTCGAAGAGGCCTGCGACTCGCTCACCCACGAGATCATCCAGCGCCTGAACCGCACCTTCGTCACGCCGATCGACTGGGTCTGCCGCAAGACCGCACCCACGCGGGTCGATCAGCTCTTCCGACGGCTGCAGCTGGTGTCGGCCGCGCTCTACAGCCTCGGTCACGGCTCGAACGACGCGCAGAAGACGATGGGCATCATCGCCGGGGCGCTCTTCGCCGGCGGATACATCACCACCTTCGACATTCCCACCTGGGTGGTGTTTGCGGCGTATGCCGCCATTTCGCTGGGCACGCTGTCGGGCGGCTGGCGGATCATCCACACCATGGGCTCCAAGATCACGCGCCTGCAGCCGGTGGGCGGCTTCGCGGCCGAGACGGCCGGCGCCGTCTCGCTCTTCCTCGCCTCGTCGCTCGGCGTGCCGGTGAGCACGACCCACACCATCACCGGCGCCATCGTCGGTGTCGGATCGGTGCGGCGGCTGTCGGCCGTCCGCTGGGGCATCGCCGGCCAGATCGTGTGGGCCTGGGTGCTGACGATTCCGGCATCGGCCGTGATCGCCGCCGCGACTTACTACGTGCTGGCGGCGAGCGGCATCAGATAGCCGGCGCGCGCGGGGCCAGCGGCAGACGCACCTCGAACACGGCGCCGCCCCCGGCGCCGTTCTGCACGCTGACCGCGCCACCGTGCAGCTCCGCCAGATGCTTCACGATCGCCAGGCCCAGCCCGGTGCCCCCCGGCCGGCCGCGCGATTTGTCGACGCGGTAGAAGCGCTCGAAGACGCGGCCGAGGTCTTCGGGGGGGATGCCCGGGCCGTTGTCGCGCACGGTGACCACCAGCGTCTGGTCATCGACGGCGGCGGTGACCGAGACCTCACCGCCCCCCTGCGTGTAGTTGATCGCGTTCTCGACGAGATTGCGCACGATGTCGTGCACCTTGGCGGCGTCCACGGCGAGCCCCCGGGTGTCGGGCGCCATGGCGGTGGTGACCCGCAGGTGCTTGGCGGTGGCCGCCGGCGCCATGTCTTCGACGATGCCGCCGATGAGGAGGGCGATGTCGGCCGGCGCGGCCTCGAGTATCTCCTTGCCGGCATCGAGCATCGCCAGGCGGAGCAGGTCCTTTACCAGGCGCTCCATCCGCGTGGCGTGGCGCTGGATGATCTCGAGGAAGCGGCGCCGCGCGTCGGGATCCTCCGAGTCGTCCACCAGCGCTTCGGCGTAGCCGCGAATGGCCGTGAGCGGCGTGCGCAGCTCGTGTGAGACGTTGGCGACGAAGTCGCGGCGGATCTGGTCGGTGCGCTTGAGGTCGGTGACATCGTGCAGCACCACCACCACGCCCCGTCCGGCGCCGGCCACCGGCGCCAGGCGCGCCACCAGCGCGCGCGAGCCGTCGCGGGCGGTCGAGAACTCGAACGCGTGCGGCGCTCCGCCGCCGAGCAGCCGGCCCACGTGTTCGACCACGCCCGGGTGCCGCAGGGCTTCCACGTACGGCCGGTCCACCGCATCGCTCTCGATGCGCAGCATGCGGCGCGCGGCGTCGTTCACCAGCTGCAGACGCCCGCCCTCATCGACGACCAGCACGCCCTCGACCATGCTGCCGAGAATGGCCTGCATCCGCGCCCGGTCGCGCGCCAGTGACGTGATCCGCCGTTCCTGCTCGTGCACGGCGGCATCGAGCGCGCGGGCGGCGGTGCCCAGCTCGTCGTCGCCGTAGTCGGGGCCCGGCCGGCTCAGATCGCCCAGCGCGTAGCGGCGACCGACATCGACGATCGCCTGCGCGCGCAGCCGATACCGTCCGGCCAGGGCGGAGGCGGTCACGAAGGCGGTGATGAGGGCGAGCCCGGCGCCGAGCGCCACCGCCACGCCGGGGCGCGTCACCGCGCCTTCGCCGAGCATCAGCCCCACGAACATCAGGGCGACGAGGGACACGCCGAACGCGGCGATGAAGATGGTGAACCGCGTCTCGGAGCGCACGGCGGGTGGCTAGGAGCGGCTGGCGGACGGCTCGGGCGACGCCGCGACGGGCGCCGGTTCGACCAGCTTGTAGCCGAACTGCTTGACGGTGACGAGCGCTTCCACGAGAAAGGGGAGCTTCTCGCGCAGACGGCGCACGTGCACGTCCACGGTGCGGGTGCCGCCGGTGTAGGAATAGTCCCACACGTCCGAGAGCAGCAGGTCGCGTGACAGCACCCGTCCGCGGTGCGTCATCAGATACTGCAGCAGCAGGAACTCCTTGGCGGTGAGCCGCGTTTCGCGGCCGTCCACGCTGACGATGTGCCGATCGAGGTCGATGGCCAGCGGTCCGTAGGTCAGGCTTCCGGCCGTCGGCACGACGCGCTCCAGCCGGCGCAGCAACGCCCGGACGCGGGCCACCAGTTCCTTGGGGCTGAAGGGCTTGGTGATGTAGTCGTCGGCGCCGAGCTCGAGCCCGGCGATGCGATCCGATTCGGCCGCCTTGGCCGTCAGCATGATGATCGGCACCGCCGCGGTGGCCGGATCGGCGCGCAGCGCCCGGCACACCGTGAGGCCGTCGACGCCGGGCAGCATCAGATCGAGCACCACGAGATCGGCCGGCGTCTCGCGCAGCCGCGCCGTGACGTCACGGCCGGAGTCGGTGGCGTCGACGGCGAAGCCGTCTTTCTCGAGGTAGTGGCGAACGAGGCCCGAGATGTCGGCGTCGTCTTCGGCCACCAGGATGCGCGGCATGTCTGCTGAGTATAGCGCCGGGCTGCGACGCCGCCGCGGGCGGGGCGGTCGGTCAGTCGAGACCGTCGCGGCGGACACCGACGACGGTCCAGCCCTGGGCCTGCCGGCGGAAATGCACGATGACGGGGCGCCGCCATCCCGGGTAGGTCGTGTGACGCGTGTGCACAGCCGCTTCGACGAAGTCGCCGGTGAGGACCGCCGACGGCGCCTGTGCCCGGGCCGTCGTCACCGACACCGGCGCGCCAACCGGCGTCGAGCGGCCGGTGGCGTTGTCGAAGCTCGCCCAGACGACCTCGTAGCCCGCCGGCGCGGCCGCGCGGCGCGTCTCGACGGCGGTGTTCACGAAGGTGAGCGTGCCGGTCCGGTCGAGGGTGAAGTCGACCAGCGGGTTGACGCCGGTGAGCCACTGCAGGCCGATCTTGTCGCGACGCGCGATGATGACATCGGCCAGGTAGTTGGCGGCCCCCGCCTCGGAGTACTCCGCGGCGCCGACGACGGCGCGGATGGCCTCGTCGGGCACGGCCATGATGCGCCGCGAGGCCCAGAAGAGATCGTCGGCCCGCGCGTTGTCGAAGGCGACGTTCGGATATTCCGGCTTCCAGCGCTCCGGCCAGAAATAGGCCGCCTCGATGCGGCCCACGGCCGGGTAGGTCGGGTACTGCACCTTGATCCACGGCCGCACCCAGAAGCCAAACGACAACATCGTCAGCAGCGTCGGCCGCGCTTCCCAGATGTACTCGTTACCGGCGCGCGGCTTCTGCGCGGCGACGCTGGCGCTGCCCAGCGTCGAGCCGAAGTCGATGAGATGGTGGCGCACCAGGCGGCGGCCGCCAACCTCGACGATGGTGTCGAGCGAGTTGATCGAGCGCGAGTCGTCGTGGTTCAGCCACGCCGCGAAGGCCCGCAGCCCGCGCAGTTCGCGCCGGTGCTCGTGCGGGAAGATGTCGTTCGGATCGTCGAGCCGGGTGCCGAAATATTTGAACGGGCCGATCGGCTTGCCAGGCAGGGCACGGCTGGCGATCACGCGGAAGCGGCCATCGGCCCGGCGGGCGCCGCGGGCGAGGAACGCGTCGACGACCTCACGCGTCAACGCCTGACGCTTGCCGAGGGTGTCGCGATAGGTGGCGCCTTCGCCGACCACCAGCTGCGCCGGATCGAGCGTGGCCAGGTAGTTCTCGGGCACGTGATAGCCGAGCGCCCAGAACAGCTTGGTCGAAATCACTTCCGCGCCGGTCGCCATCTCGGGATTCGAGGGCGGATCGAACTTGATGAACCAGAGCGTGCCGGCGCCGTCGCGCACCGTGAAGCCCGGCGTGATGCCGTCGCTCTTGCCCGACACGACCGTCCAGGCCCCGGGCGCCGGCGGCCCCGAGACGTTGGGCCCGCGGACGTATTCCTCGATGGTCAGCGTCCGCCGGCCGACGCGGTTGGTGAACCAGCTCGAGTCAGGCACCTCGTCGGCGGTGTTGACGTTGACGGCGCGCTGGTTCGTGTCATCCCCCGGACGGAGGAACGTGTTCTCCACGAAGTCGTAGGGGTCGCTGATCTCCCGCTCGCGGACGCTGTCGGCGTCGCGGGTCTCCGGATCGAGCGGCAGCGGATCGTCCGGGTAGTAGGTGGGCGTGGCGCTGCGGCCGAGCGCGGTGAGCGCCACCACGGCCACGGCGGCGGCCCCGAGGAGACGGCGTGCGGTGGTCATCGGCGGAACACCGGGCCCAGGGCGGTCCAGATGCGCGGGCCCTCGCGCCCGCCGGCCACATCGATGCGCAGGAACACCCGGCGGTTGGTGTTGAAGCGAAAGCCCATGCCCCAGGACGTCTTCAGGTGGGCGCCGACCAGCGAGCGCCAGGTCGGGCCGACGTCGCCGGCATCGACAAACAGCGCCAGGTCGAGGCCCGAGAACGCTTCCCAGCGATATTCGGCGTTCAGCGTCACCGCGGCGGCGTCGCGGAAGCGGAACTCGCGGTAGCCGCGCAGCGAGTCGGCCCCGCCCAGCGTGGGCATCAGGAAGAACGGCGTACGGCTGGCCCCCGTCGGATCGATGTGCGACACCGCGGCGTGGAAAGCGAGGCCACGCTTCTTGTCGAAGATGGGGATCACGTGCATGGCCGTGAGGTCGAAGCGGTTGAAGTCGAAGCCGCCGGCGGTGCCGTCGCGAAAGGTGCCGAACGACACGTTGTAGAGCCCGCCGCCGCGCGTGTTGCCTGGTTCGTCGCGGGTGTCGATGCCGAGTCCCGCTTCGGCGTACCTGAGCGTCGGCGCGCCGCCGACGCCGGGCGCGGACTCATCGGTGAACAACTCTTCGACCGACGGAAACCGGGGGTCGGTGCCGCCGGCGACGTCGAAGCGGTGCACGCCGACGCGCCCGCGCATCACGAACCATCCGGCTCTGCGCCCCATGAGCTGCGCGAACGTGTCGACGCCCTGCAGCGAAAAGCTGATGCGGTCGTTGCGGCTGGTATCGGAGCCGAGGCCGAAGAAGTCTTCCTGGGTGTAGTCGTACCAGCGCGTGCCGGCCGCAAGTTCGACCGGCATGCCGCCCAGGCGCGGCGCCGAGACCGTGACGCGGGCCATCTTGTACGCCCGGTGGGTGATGGCGGCCGCTGCGTCGAAGGCGAGCGGGCCGGTGGCCGGACGCCGGCGATAGCCCAGGCCGACCCCGAAGCCGCTGCCGCGGGTGAAGCTGCCGACCGCCGGGTAGAGCCCCTGCGGCGGGTTGAGGCGCTCGATGACCCGCTTATCTTCGACGAAGAACAGCGTGCGCTCGACCAGGTTGGGGCGTTCGACGCCGAGCGTCTGCTCGCGGGCCGCGCGCGCGGCGTCAAGCGCCTCGGCACGGGTGGCCGGGGCCGCCGGCGCCTGCGCCCACACCCTGGCCGTGACCATCACACATAGCACCGCCCCGACGACCACGCGCCACATCGCCCCGAAATGATACAGCGAGGGCCGGCAGGGGCTGAAGCGTCCAGCCGCCACGGTGGGCCCGGCGGTCATGCGTGGCCCGCCGGTGAGGGCGCGGCTGCCCGCGGCTGCGCGGTGTCGAGGCGCGGGGCGCGGTTTACGGTGTCTCTTCACACAGATGTCGTGTCTCTCGCATAACATGTGGACACGTCGTGAGCTTGATGCCGATTGTCGTCGTGGGGCACGTGGACCACGGCAAGAGCACCGTGGTGGGGCGCTTGCTGGCGGACACCGGCTCGTTGCCTGACGGCAAACTTGACCAGGTGCGCGAGTTGTGTCGCCGCACCTCGAAGCCCTTCGAATACGCGTTCCTGCTCGATGCGCTGCGCGATGAACGCGATCAGGGCATCACCATCGACGCGGCCCGGGTGTTCTTCAAGAGCGCCGCCCGGCACTACGTCGTGCTCGATGCGCCGGGCCATGTGGAGTTCCTGCGTAACATGGTGACGGGCGCCTCCCGCGCCGATGCGGCGTTGCTGGTGGTCGATGCCCGCGAAGGCGTGCGCGAGAACTCCCGACGCCACGCGACCATGTTGGCGATGCTGGGCGTGTCGCAGGTGGCCGTGCTGGTCAACAAGATGGACCTCATGGGCTGGTCGGAGGCGGCGTTCACGACGGTGGCCGACGAGATGCGCGCGTTTCTCGGCCGCCTCGACGTGGTGCCGTCGGCCATGGTGCCGATCTCGGGTCTCGAGGGCGTGAACCTCGTGAGCCGCGGCTCCGAGGCGCCGTGGTACACCGGCCCGGCGGTACTCGAAGTGCTCGATGGCTTCGTGGCGGCAACGCCGCCGGCCGATGCGCCGTTGCGGCTGCCGGTGCAGGACGTCTATCGCTTCACGAAATTCGGCGACGACCGCCGGATCGTCGCCGGCTCGATCGAGAGCGGCACCGTCACCGTCGGCGACGCGGTGGTCTTCTATCCGTCCGGCAAGCGCTCGCGCGTGGCCTCGATTGAACGCTTCCACGCCGCCCCGGAAACGTCGGCGTCGGCGGGCGAAGCTGTCGGCATCACGCTCGACGAGCAGATCTACACGACGCGCGGCGAACTCGCCGCGAAGGTGGGGGAGACAGCGCCGCACGTGTCGACGCGCCTGCGGGCGAGCGTGTTCTGGCTCGGACGGGCGCCGCTGGTGCCGGGACGCGACTACCATCTGCGGCTCGGCACCGCGCGCGTGCCGATGCGGGTCGAGCGCATCGAGCAGGTCATCGACGCCTCGACGCTCACCGCCGGCCCGGGCACCGAGGTCGCCAGAAACGATGTCGCCGACTGCGTGCTGAAGCTCGATCGCGCGGTCGCCTTCGACCTGCACGCCGATCGTCCCGACACCGGCCGTTTCGTCATCGTCGACGACTACGAGATCCGCGGCGGCGGCATCGTGCGCGAGGCGCTCGCCGATGGCGAGGAAGCCGCCCGCGATACGGTGCTGCTGCGCAACCGGAAGTGGGAGCACAGCCACATCGCGCCGGATCTCAGGGCGGCGCGCTTCGGGCACCGGCCGGCGGTGGTGATGGTGACCGGCCCGCCCGACATGGACCGCAAGGGGCTGGCGAAAGATCTCGAGACGCGGCTCTTCGAGGCCGGACGGGCCGTGTATTTCCTGGGCATGGCCAACATGCTCTACGGCGTGGACGCCGACATCGATCGCACGCTCGCCAACCGGCACGAACACTTCCGCCGCCTCGGCGAGATCGCGCACCTGATGCTCGATGCCGGCCTGGTGCTGATCGTGAGCGCCGCCGAGCTGCGCGCCGACGACCTCGACATCGTGCGTGTGAGCGTGCCGGGCGACCGCATCCTGACGGTCTGGTTCGGGCCGCCGGAGCTGGCGGGAATCGCCTGCGACCTCGTGATCCCGGAAGGCGTCGCCCTCGACGACGCATGCGCGTCGATTCAAGCGCAGCTCGAGGCGCGTGGAGTCTTGCCGCCGTCATGACCCGGGCCCTGCCATCCACCGTGCCGCCCTTCGACGTGCTGTTGCCGCGTCTGGTGGACCTGGCGCAGGCCGCCGGGCGGGCCATCGAGGCGTGCCGCGGCCGCGCCCTCGACGTGCAGGCCAAGGCCGATGGCAGCCCGGTGGGGCGGGCCGACCGCCAGGCCCACGCGGTCATCATCGCCGGGCTCGCGGCGATGGCGCCAGGAGTGCCGATCGTCAGCGAAGAAGGCGACATCGCCACGGCCGACGAGCGGGCCGGTTGGACCACATGGTGGCTGGTCGATCCACTCGACGGCACCAAGGAGTTCCTCGCCGGGGTCCCCGACTACACCGTGAACATCGCGCTCATCCACGACGGGGTGCCGGTGGCGGGCGTGGTGCATGCGTCGGCCCGGGCGGTGACCTACTACGGCGCCGAAGGGCAGGGGAGCTGGCGCCAGCGCGACGGACTGACGGCGCGATTGGTCGCGTCGCCGCCAGCGGCCGGCCGTCCGCTGACGCTCGTCGAAAGCCGCTCGCACCGCTCGCCCGACATGGACGCGTTCCTCGCGCCCTACCGGATCGGCGCACGCGTTGCCATCGGCAGCTCGCTCAAGTTCTGTCTGGTGGCCGACGGCAGCGCCGATGTCTACGTGCGGCTCGGGCCGACGATGGAATGGGACGTGGCGGCCGGCGATGCCGTGTGGCGCTGGGCGGTCGCCGACGCCGCGCCGCAGGCGTCGCCACTCATCTACGGCAAGGCGGATCTGACCAACGGGGCCTTCGTGCTCGGGTTCCTGCCGTCGCCGCCGGCCGTGCTGTGGCTGACCGGACTGTCGGGCGCCGGCAAGACCACCATCGCCCGGGCGCTGGCGACGCGGCTGGCCGCCACCGGCGCGTCGCATGAACTCATCGACGGCGATGCGATGCGCCAGGTGTTTCCGGGCACCGGGTTCACGCGCGCCGACCGCGACGGTCACGTGCGGCGGGTCGGCTACCTGGCCAGCCGCCTCGAAGCACACGGCGTCGTCGTGGTGGCCTCGCTCATCTCGCCATATCGCGACTCGCGGACCTTCGTGCGCGGGCTGTGCCGGACCTTCGTCGAGATTCACGTGGCCACCGATCTCGCCGAATGTGAACGCCGCGATCCGAAGGGCCTCTACCGCAAGGCCCGCGCCGGCGAGATCACGCAGTTCACCGGCCTCGACGATCCCTACGAAGCGCCGGAGTCACCGGAGCTCGTCATCGACACCACCGCCGAGTCCGCGGAGGACGCCGCCACGCGGATCCTCGACTGGCTGCGGCAGCCGGCGCGGGTGGCCGGCACGACGACGGGAGGCGCGCGATGAACCATCTCGATGCCCTCGAACACCGCAGCGTGCACATCCTGCGCGAGGCCTACGCGAACTTCCGGCAGCTCGGCATGTTGTGGTCGATCGGCAAGGACAGCACGGTGCTGTTGTGGCTGGCGCGCAAGGCCTTTTTCGGCCACGTGCCGTTCCCGCTCGTGCATATCGACACCTCCTACAAGATCCCCGAGATGATCGCGTACCGCGATCGGCTGGTGGCCGAGTGGGGCCTGAACCTCGTCTACGGGCAGCATCAGGCGGCGCTGGCCGAAGGCCGGACCTTCCCCCTCGGGGCGGTGGACCGGCTCACCTGCTGCGGCCTGTTGAAGACCGAGGCGCTGACGCGCACCTTGAGCGGCGACGGTCCGCGCTTCCGCTTCAATCACGCGACCGGCGCCTACGAGCGCGACCCCAACAATGAGGCCTACACCGGTGTCATCGTCGGCGCGCGTGCCGATGAAGAGGGCAGCCGCTCGAAGGAGCGCTACTTCTCGCCGCGTTCGACCCGCAACCAGTGGGACGTCGGCGAGCAGCCGCCGGAGTTCTGGCAGCAGTACAAGACGGAGTTCGCGCCCGGCACCCACGTGCGAATCCATCCGCTGCTCGACTGGACCGAGCTGAACATCTGGCAGTACATCGCGCGCGAGTCGATTCCGGTCGTGTCGCTCTACTTCGATCAGGGCGACGGCACGCGTTACCGGTCACTGGGCTGCGCCCCGTGCACGACGCCGATCCGCTCGACCGCGCGCACGGTCGACGAGATCGTGTGCGAGATCGAAACCGGCGCCCTGGCGCACGTCGCCGAACGCTCCGGGCGCGCCCAGGACGCCGCCGACGGCGGCGGCCTCGAGTCGCTGCGCCGCGGCGGTTACATGTGACGTCATGACGGCGCATGCGTGGATCACGGCGACGGTCGTCGCCGGGATGATGGCCGTGCTCGCCAGCAACCGCCTGGGCGCGGATATGGTGATGCTGGGGGCGCTGGCGGTCCTGCTGGTGACCGGCGTCATCGCCCCGGCCGACGCCTTCAGCGGCTTCGCCAACGAAGGCCTGCTGACCGTGGCCTTCCTCTACGTCGTGGTCGCCGGCCTCCGGCAGAGCGGCGTCGTGGCGCGGGTGGCGACGCGTCTGCTCGGCCGCGCCGACTCGGTGTTCGAGGCGCAGCTGCGCGTGGTGGGGCCGGTGACGGCGCTGAGCGCGTTCGTCAACAACACGCCGTTGGTCGCCGTCTACCTGCCGCTGGTGTCGAGTCTGGCGCGGCGATCCGGCGTCGCGCCGTCGCAGCTCTTCCTGCCGCTGTCGTACGCGGCCATTCTCGGCGGCGTCTGCACGCTCATCGGCACCAGCACCAACGTGGTCGTGAACGGCCTCATCCTCGACTACAACCGCGCCGGCGCCGGCCCCCCGCTGACCCCGTTCGGGATGTTCACGCTCAGTCCGGTGGGCGTGCCGGTGGCCGTGGCGGGCCTGGCCTACATCCTGCTCGCCGGCCGGCGCTTCCTGCCGGCGCGAGCGGCGTCGCACACGCGCGAGGACGAACGGCGCAACTACATGGTGGCGCTGCGAGCCGACCCCGGCGCGGCGGTGGTCGGCCTCGGGCTCGAGGCGGCCGGACTCCGCCATCTCTCGGGACTCTTCCTCGCCCACATCGAGCGGCAGCATGACGTGCTGCACGCCGTCGGACCCGACGAGATCGTGCGCGCCAATGACGTGCTGGTGTTCGTCGGCGTCCGCGCCTCAGTGGTGGAACTGCATCAGATTCCCGGCCTGGTGCCGGTGGCGTGGGATCCGGCCGCCGGCGCCCGCCACGATCACCGGCTGATCGAAGCCGTCATCTCGCCGTCGTCGCCGATGCTGGGTCAGACGATCCGCGACGGCGGCTTCCGCACCATGTACGGCGGCGTCATCGTCGCCGTGCACCGGCACGGCGAGCGCCTGGCGGGCAAGATCGGCGACATCCGCCTGCGCGCCGGGGATGCGGTGCTCATCGAAGCGCCGCCCGGGTTCAACGCGCGGCACGAGCACTCGACCGCGTTCCATCTGGTGAGCGGGCCTGACGGGCCGCTGCTGCCACGTCACCATCGGGTGTGGCTCGCCGCTGGTATCTTCGCCGCCTTCGTGCTGCTGTCGGCTGCCGGGTGGATGGCGACGCTGACGGCCGCGATGCTCGCGGCTGGCGCCATGCTGGTACTGGGCTGCACCGACCTCACCGTGGCGCGTCAGACCGTGGACTGGCCGGTGCTGGTCGTGATCGCTGCCGGCATCGGCGTCGGCAAGGCGGTGGAACTGAGCGGGCTGGCCGCGGTGGTGTCGGCGGGCGTGATCGGCCTGACGGCCGGCGGCGGGCCGGTGTGGCTGCTGGCCGGCGTCTACGGGCTCACCTGGGCGCTGACGAGCGTGCTGAGCAACACTGCGGCGGCGGTGCTGGTGTTCCCGGTGGCACTGCGGGCGGCGCAGGCGTCAGGCGTGGCGTTCGAGCCGCTGGCGATGGCCATCGCGATCGCGGCGTCGTGCGAGTTCACCACACCGATCGGCTATCAGACCAACCTGATGGTGCAGGGCCCGGGCGGCTACCGCCTCGGCGACTACCTGCGCTTCGGCGGCCCGCTGACCCTCATCTGCGGCCTCGTCACGGTGACGCTGCTGGCCGCCTTCTACTACTGACGCGGGAGCCCCGTCAGCGCGCGAACATGTCCACGTAGTCGTCCATTGCGGCCTTCACGACCTTGACGGCGTGGGCGCGGCCGTAGACCTTCGCGATGTCGACCTGCGGCTTCTCGCCCGGCACCAGCCGGTAGGTGAGGAAGTAGTGCTGCAGCCGCTCGATGAGCACATGCGGCAGGTCGCGCAGGTCGCGCGCCTCGCCCCACACGTAGTCGTTTTCGAGCACGCTGATGATCTTGTCGTCGGCTTCGCCGCGGTCGACCATCTGCAGGCCGCCGATGACCCGCGCGCGCACGATGATCTCGTTCCTGGTGATGGCGCGCTCACTGAGCACGCAGATGTCGAGCGGGTCGCCGTCGCCGCGGGTGGCGCCGGGCGCCAGCTTGCTGACCCGGTCGCCGCAGTAGGTGCGGGGCACGAAGCCGTACAACGTCGGGTGCTGCGCCGACGAGCGCTGGGGCCGATCCACGCGCAGATACCCCGAGACCTTGTCGACCTCGTACTTCATGAGGTCGAAGGGCGTGATCTCGATGTAGGCGTTCAACACCGAGGGTGGTTCGGGCCCCACTTCGAGCCCGTGCCAGGGATGCGGGCGGAAGTGCTTGACGGAGACGGTGGCGGTCGTCGGAGGCGGCGTGGGGGCAGACTGTGGACGGCGTCGTGGTGGCATCCCTGCGATGATGCCACGGCCTGCCGCGGAAAGGGGAGACTGGTGCGGTAGGATCGCGCCCATGCCGATCCGTGTGTCCGCGCGTGCCGTCGTGTCAGCCAGTGCCGTCCTGTGTCTCGGCGGGCTCGCCGTCCGCCCCACCGCGCAGCAGCCACCGCCCATCGGCGTGGCGCCGGTGACGCTGACCGCCGGACCGTATGTGTTCGACACGGCCGAACAGCATCAGCTCCGCGTGGTCGTGGCCGCGCGCGGGCTCGCCCGGCCGTACGGCGTGGCGCTGCTGCCCAATGGCGATGCGCTCGTGACCGAACGCGGCAAGACGCTGCGCCTGGTGCGCGGCGCGGCCGGAGCGACGCCGCGGCTCGAGCCGGCACCGGTGGCGGGGCTGCCGAATCCGGCGGCGATTCGCGGCGGCGGCTGGCAGGACGTGGTGCTGCATCCGAAGTTCGCCGAGAACGGACTCGTCTACATCAGCTACAACAAGGCGGCGAGTGCGACGCCCACGGCACAGAGCGCCGTGGCGCTCGGCCGCGGCCGCTTCGACGGCACTGCGGTGACCGGCTTCACCGAGATCTTCGCCGGCGAGATGAAAGAGGGCAACAGCGGCTCGC
>JANNIB010000169.1:0-14910 GCA_031404695.1 Acidobacteriota bacterium | reverse complement strand
GGCGCGAGTTGAAACCGCCATCCGTATCGCATAACTAGCCCGCCGATCCTCTGAATCGTGCCGAGGTCCATCCGTCGTCTTGGCGACGCGATGACGACGTGTCTCCGACTCCTGTGCTGTCTCAGACTCCGACGGCGCGGGCCGGCTGCAACGCCGCCCAGATGAAGCCGACCAATTCCCGCGCCACCGCCACGACGACCTTCGGCGGTGGCTGATGCTCCGCGGTGAGGCGCCGGAAGCGGCGGCAGAGCCGCTGCTGGGCCTTGTCGGCAATCGCGATGACCCGCGGGCGCTGGCCCACGCGCCGTGCCGCCAAGGCCGGCCCGACGCCGGGGCGGTGCTGGTAGTGCCAACTCGCCTCGACCAGCACGCGGCGCACCAGGCCGTTCCCCGTCTTCGTGATTCGGCCGCGGCGGTGCCGATCGCCACTGGAGTCTTCGCTGGGCACGAGGCCCAGGTACGCCATGAACGCTATCGATCTGCTCGAGCGCCAGGAGGTAGTCCTCGACGACCGCACGTTCTGCCGCGTGGTCCCACTGGATCGACCGGATCCACTGCCGATGCGCTTTCGTCCAGTTCTTCCGCCCCGCGAAGTGCAGCCCGCGGCGCAGCAGCAACTTCCCGAGCCGATGGCGCGTGGCCAAGACCAGCGCGCTCGAGGCGTGGCGGGCCGTGACGCGATGGCCTCGCACGGTGCGGGAAAGACGACGTGACGCCGATGCCGGTCGTGTGCGCACGCCTCGCCATCGCCCCCGAACGGAACCCTCCGGTGTCCTGGACGGCCAACGCGATCTGAGGTGTGACGCCGGGGCTGCGGGTCTGAACGCCTGCAGCCCTGGTTGGTTAGAACTCCGGCGTCAGAACCGCACGCCCACCGAGAAGGTGAACTCACGCGGGGTCTGGTAGTCGCCGACGCCGGTGGCCTGCCCGTACAGCGGCCCGAACTGGTAATGCGTGCCCCGTACCGGCGTCTCGGTGAACGGGTTGAAGAACGCGAACGAGGCGTCGTTGGTGCGCGTGAGAATCGTCTCGTTCCCCGCCAGCTGAGCGGCCTGATTGAAGACGTTGTTGATGATGCCGCGGAAGAAGAACTCGACGCCACGTGTCCGGCGTGACCACACGAGCGACAGGTCGGTGCGCCACAGATTGTCGTAGCGCTGGGCGCCCCGTTCGCCGAAGAAGTAGGTGACCGTGGACGGCGTCGTCTGATAGCCGGGATTGGTCACGTAGGGGCGCGGGTCAATCGTTCCGTCGGCACTCGACGCGTCGGACGAGTCCCAGCGCTCGAGCACGCTGAGGTCGAGGCGGCCGAGCGCCGCCGGCGCCGGCACGCGGAACTGCACCCAGCCCCGCAGTTTCGAGCGTTGGTCTCCAGGGTTGTAGCCGGTCGGCGAGTTCCAGGCTTCCTGCTTGTACTCCGGCTGGTCGTTGCCGGCGAACCGCACGGGCCCGCTGCCTTCGTCCTCGCCCGTGAAGTTGCCCTTCTGCCACGACAGCGTGTAGTTGCCGCCAACCTGCCACGTGCTGTTGAACCGGTAGCTGGCCTGGCTGACGACTCCTCTGTAAGTACGGTTTGCCAGATCGGTGTTCTTCACGAGTGTCAGGTCGTAGACCCGGCCGGTGGGGTCGGTGACCTTGCCGGTGGAAGGGTCGCGGAAGTCGCCGTAGAAGTCGCGGTAGTCCTTGTGCACGTAGTCGACACGCACGCTGCCGCGGTCGCCGAGCTGGCGGGCCAGACCAGCGGTCCATTCGTTTGAGTTCGGCGCTTTGAGGCCGTCGCCCACCGCGACGGTCACGCCGGGAATCGCCGGGGCGTTGCGCGGCGCCCGCGAAGTGCCGAGGTTTGCGAAGAACCAGTCGAAGACGAGCGGCAGGGCCTGCGGCCCGGTCAGATACGGCCCGCTGGCGTTGGCGTTGATGCTCGGCCCCTGGTAGAAGAAGCTGAACGTGGCCGTACGACCGCCGGCCGATCCCGCATCGACGATGGCGGTGTTGACGCCGGTGACGTAGCGGGCGAACCCGGCATTCGCCACCCACCGCCCGGTGCCGGACAGGTCCCAGGTGGCGCCCAGGCGCGGACTCCAGGCCGAGTCGCGCACTACCGGCGCGCCGGCCTGGTCGCTCGAGCGGTTGCGGTCGAAGCGCACGCCGAGACTGAGCGTCAGCCGCGTGTTGAGCCGCCACACGTCGTTGGCGAAGCCAGACAGCGTGCGGATGTCGTTGCCCACGCTTGGCGCCACGAGCGGCAGGTACTCGACGTAGGTCGTGTTGTCGCCAAGGAACACCGGGAAGATGTCGAGGCCCTGGATGACCGAGCGCGTGGCCTGGACCCGGTAGGAGCTACCGGACTGGAAGTTGTCGTTCTGACGCGTTTCCTGGTACAGGTCAGCGCCGGCCACGAACGTGTGTGAGCCCGCACGTTCGGTCGACAGGAAGCGCGTCGCCTTCACGGCCGTGTTCCAGTTGTTGCGGATCTCGACACCGCTGCCACAGACCTTGCAGAAGGTCGGCGCGTTGAACCGCGCCTGACCGCGCGACCGGTCCCAGATCGGCGTGCCATTGGCCAGATCCGTCTCGGAGCCGCCGGTGCCGATGAACGACAGCTCGCGGCGCGAGTACTGGGCTTCGACGAACCAGTCGCCGGTCAGCGCGGCCGCGTAGTTGGCCGAATAGAGATTTTCCTTGTTGGAGCTGTCGTACAACGACCGCGCGTCCATGATGGTGCCGAAGTTGTTGTTCGCGATCTCGGCCTGACGCCGCGTGTACGCCGCCTTCAGCGTGTGGCCAGCGAACGGCGAATACGTGCCCTTCAGCTCATAGCGCTGTTCGTCGTCGACGCGGGTGTAGTTGAATCCCGTGTAGTCGGTCGTGCGGTTGTCTTCGTTCTTCTCGAAGCGCCCGGCACCGAAGTACCACAACCGGTCGCGAACCACAGGCCCACCGGCGGTGACCTCGTAGGTCGGCACGGTGGCGTCGATGTTGGCATCGCCCGGGAACGGCGTGAGCGACGACCATGCATCGTTCACGAAGGAGATCCGGCCGGTGCCGGCGAAGTCGTTGCTGCCCGACTTGGTCACGACGTTCACGACGCCACCCTGAAAGCGTCCGAACTCCGCGGAGATGCTGCCCGTCGAGATCTTCGTCTCCTGCACGGCGTCCTCGATGAACACGTTACGGGCCTGCCCCCGCAGGTTTTCGTTGACCACGACGCCGTTGATGAGAAACAGGTTCTCGTACGACATCGCGCCCGAGATCATGATGTTGCCGCCGGGGCCGTTATCAGTGACGCCCGGCGCCAGCAGCGTCGCCGCGGCGATGGTGCGCCCCACGGGCAGCAGTTCGAGGTTGGCGGCCTTGTAGGTGGTCGCCACCGTCGTTCCCACCGCAATCTCCGGCGCTCCGGCCGTACTGGTCACCTGCACCACCTCGGTCACGCCCGCGAGAACCATGCCGACATCGATCTGGGCCGTCTCGGCGATGGCCACCACCACCCGGTCGCGCCGTGCCGTCTGGAAGCCGGCCAGCTCGTAGGTGACGACGTACTCGCCGGGCGGCAGCAAGGCCAGCAGGTAGTCGCCGTTTTGCGACGACACCGCCGTGCGCTGCCCCTGCAAGGCTGGCGACGCCACGGTCACGGTCACGCCAGGGAGCGCGAGGCCGTCGGGGTCCACGACCTTGCCGCGTACGGCACCGGTGGGATTGCCCTGGGCGATGGCCGTGCCGGCGATGGCGACGACGAGGACGGCACAGGCACACAAGCTGCGAATGAAATGTGACATGGAGAGCTCGACGGGGCGCGGTGACCGGAACGCTACGCGGGTTGGACCGTGCGCTGAAAGGCCACGTAGTACGCCGGCTTGCCGGCGCTGCCCATCACCGGGATGACTCGCCACCACATCGTGAAGGGGGTGCCGTCCTTGCGATAGTTGGTGGCCTTGCCCTCGAACACCCGAGACGCGGCCATGTCGGCGTTCAGCCGCTCGAGGACGGCAGTGTCGGTATCAGGGCCCTGCAACAGGCGGGGCGACTGCCCCAGCGCCTCATCGGCGGTGTAGCCCGTCAGCGCGGTGAAGGCCGTGTTGACGTAGACGATGGGGCTCTTCGCAGCCGCTTCGGTGATCGTCACCGAGTCGAAGCCCGGCCCGGCAAGGGCGTCGATGACCGCGGCGTGGTGGACGGCGGCAACGGCGGAACTGGCGTTCATGGAAGCGCTCCTCTTTGTTGGGGGACCCAACCGCTCGCGACCGGCAGCTTGTGTGGTCGGGAAGTATCCAGGTCTCGGAGGACCGCTGCCCGGGCGAGAGCACCGGCTCCCCGGCCGCCAGCGCAACACCCGAAGTAGACTACCATGCGCTCGGTGCTCCGCCCGGCTCCAATCCGGGTCGCACGGCGCGAATTGCGAAGCTTCGGCCTGATAGCATGCGCGTGCTGTCGAGGAGGGCAGCAGTGGCGACACGGACCGAGTGTCATTCTTCAAGGCCGCTTGCATGCCATCCGCAGTAGTCGCTTCCACGGTCCGGTCAAGGTTCGAGTCCAACGCAGGCGGAGCACATGCCTGAAGGCCACACGATTCATCGCGCGGCGCGCGACCACGAGCGTGACCTCGTCGGTCAGCCCGTGAAGGTCTCCTCGCCGCAGGGCCGCTTCGATATCGATGCGCTCGTCGATGCAAGCGGGCGCGCTCGTCTTCGCCGCGTCGAAGCCTACGGCAAGCACCTCTTCTACGTGTTCGACCACAGCCGCATCGTCCACGTCCATCTCGGACTCTTCGGGAAGTTCTACCGGCGGCGATCGCCGGCGCCGCCGCCGCGTTCGACCACGCCCGGACCCGCTGCGTGCCGATGCCGATCCCAAGCCGTTTTACGCCTACGTCGCGCGCGCGAAGACGCCGATCGGCGCCGTCCTGCTCGACCAGCGCCGGATCTGCGGCGTGGGCAACGTCTACCGAGCCGAGGTGCTGCACCTGCTCGGCATCCATCCCGAGACGCCGAGCTCGGCGATTCCGCCGGTCGCCATGCGGGCGATGTGGCGCCTCGTCGCGCGACTTCTCCGACGCGGCGTCGAGGAGAAGCGCATCGTCACGACGCATCTCTCGCTCGCGAAGGCTCGTCAGCGCGTACCGCGCGGCGAGAGCACGCACGTCTACGGACGAAAGACGTGCCGCACGTGCAAGGGCGACGTCTTCACCTACCTGCTCCGAGCACGCGTCGTGCACTACTGCCTGGAGTGCCAACCCCTTGTCGCGGTTCCTTCCATCACATTGTGCGGGCTGGTCAGGCGAAGCCTGAGAAGCGACTGAAGTAGGAGTTCGTCTGCCCGGCGCTCAACTTGTCTTCACCCTTTGGGCGGTGCGGTAGCCGGGGCCATCGCGCCAGGCGGGCGCCACGCGTCAGGCCGCGTGGCGGGACCGTGCGCGGAGCGGGGCCAGCCTGCCCGAGCCGCGGCTTCGACGAGGGCCATGTGCGGCACGGTGAGCGCCATCGCCCGCCAGGTCGCAACCACCATCACCGGCCAGGCGATGACCGCGAGCACCGCGACAACCGGGCCCGCGGCGTCTGCGCCGGCGACCAACCCCAGCAGCCGGGCGATCTCCGGCGTGTGTCGCACTGTCGGCAGGACCACCACCGACGCCCCGTACGCCACGCGCGAGATCCGAAGTGGGCGATGGACACGACGAGAAACCCGACCAGAAAGAGCATCGGTGCAGATATCCACACCAGCACGACTGCCACGGCGACTGCCACGTAGCTGGCCCCGAACCAGCACCAGTCGGCAGGGCGGCGAAGGTCATAGGTTGCCGCGGCCAGCAGTGGGTCGATGGCGCCGTGCGGGATGCCAAGCAGACCGATCAGCACCGTCGACACGAGTAACTCCGTGCGAGGCTCGAAACGAGCTCCCCCCAACGCCAGTGTGGAGGTGCCGAGACTTGCCACGAGAAAGAGCGCACTCTGCCACCGCAGCGGACGCGTCATGCAAGCCTCCGGGAAGAGGCAGGCACGAGGGCTGGCTGGCCCAGGTGCACATCCACGGTCACCAGGTCGCCGTCGCGAAGCTCACCGTCAGGTAAATACCGGCGCGAGGCCGGCTACGCTCGAGCGCCAGCAGATCGGCGACGTTGGCGCCGGGGGCGTCGAAGCTGCCCAGTTCGCCGGCCGGCGCCGTGAGCAGCACGGTGATGCCGAGGCCGTCACGCCGACGAGCACGCGGCTGTCTTCCTCGCGCGCCGGCAGCACGGCCAGCAGCTCGGGTGAGAGACTGCGCATGGCGATCGCCGGGCGCGCCGTGAACGTCATGCCCACCCCTTCGGCGCGCATCAAGATCGGCGCACGAAGCCGTGGCAGAGAAGTGCGCGGTTGGCTGCGCGGCTCGCGGCCAGCCACGGGAGTACAACGTCGCGGCGGATGGGGATGGACACCTGGGGACCGGGCGCGCGTCCTGTCGGCGAGGGGCTGCGGCGTCTGCGGCCAACCCGCGTTGAGCGCGCGTGGCGTTCCACGGAGCAAGTCCTTCTGGCGCCACGACATGGCCACGTTGCGCACGCGCATGTGAGCCGGAGTTCGTGTTGATTGGCTGCCGGGGCCGCAGACAACTACAACCGCAAGTCGATCACAGGCGGTCGTAGGGACTTGTCACTCGCGCGTTCTTCCCGACTCGGCACGACAGGCACCTTGTCCGGCATCGGCGCCCGCGGTAGCTGCGCGATTGGCCCGATGTCGAGTTCGACTACCTCCTTGGACGGCATCGACGAGACCTTCCGGACCATCGCGATGAGGGCCGCGGTGTGGCCGCTCGGTCGGCGCACTAGCTCTCCGTTCTCGACAACGGCCCGGCGGCGAATCTGAGCGCTGCGGCGCCGCCACAATCGTCGGTGAAGGTGAGCTGGGACAGTCACCTCGCATGACCTTGGGCTCGGTGACAGTCCCTTGATTGAGCCCGGGCCGAAGACGGGGCGTCGCCGGCCTATTTTCTGACGGTCCCTGCGCGGGCTCCGTGCTCGACGAGGAAGGCGGCGACGCGCTCGAACTTCAGGGCGCGCGCGGCATCGAGCGCCGAACGGCCGTCGGTGTTCACGGCATTCACGTCGACGCCCTGCGTCACGGCGAGCGTCACCGCCGCGAGCATCAGGTTTTCGCGTTCGCGGCGATCGGGCGGCGCCCACGCCGTGCCCCCGCCCATGCCGGTGGCGGCCATCACCGCGGTCGTGACGTGCGAGCGGGGTTGCACCGGCTCTTCCGAATGGTAGTGACCATGGTGCACGACCCGCGCGTCGGCCCCGCGCTCGAGCAGCAACTGCATGACCTCGGGCTCGGTGAACCGTGCGGCCAGCCAGTACGGCGTGGCGCCGACTAGCTCCGGCGCGAAGTAGTAGTCCTTCGACGAGCGCCGGGTGGGCGTCCAGGTCTCGAGCGGCGCGTTGGGGTCGGCGCCGCGCGCCAGCAGCGCGCTCACCATCGCCACGTTGCGGTGCATGATGGCTGCGTGGAGCGCCGTGAACCCGGCCGCGGCCGCATTCGGATCGGCGCCGCGCGCCAGCAGCAGCGCCACGAGCTCGTCGAACCCCGAATGCGCGGCGAGCACCACGGCGCTGACGCCCCACGCGTCCTGGTCGTTCACGTTCGCGCCAGCCGTCAGGAGCAGCGTGGCCGACGCGAGGTCGCCGGAGCGTGCGGCAAAGAGCAGCGCGGTGTCGCCCCCATGCGGAATCACCTTGTTGTACAGGGGCACGCCATGCGGCGGCACGGCCATCACCTGGCTCCACACGTCCGAGCGGCTGTGCACGTCGGCGCCGTTCGAGAGCAGCACGGCGACAACCTCTGGATGTTGCTGCGCCGCCGCCCACATCAGCGCCGTCTGGCCGCGTGCGCCCCGCGCGTTCACGCGGGCGCCCTTCAGGAGCAGTTGCTCGACGACGGCCGCACTGCCCGAGCGCGACGCCACCATGAGTGGCGTCTCGCCGAGCAGCAACGCCAGGTTGGGGTCGGCGCCCGCCTGCAACAGCACCTTCACGAGCGACGCACTGCCGTTCTGACTGGCCAGCCACAGCGGCGTCGCGCCCAGATCGTTGGCCGCGTTCACGCTGGCGCCGGCGCGCACGAGCAGGCCCGCGCTGTCGAGGTCGTCGCGATGACTCGCCCAATGCAACGCGGTCGTGCCGTCGCCGTCGGCCGCGTTGACGTCGGCGCGCTGCTCGACCAGCGCGCGCAGGGCGGCCCGGTCACCGCTCTTCGCTGCGGCGACGAGCGGTGGACGGTCGGCGGCCGCGGACGCGCTCACCGCCGTGCCGGCGCCGGCGGCGAGCATCAGCAACAGCGCCGTCCGCATCAGAGCGACACCGTGTCGAGCGGCAGCCTTCCCGTGCTGCCGCCGAGGCGCTCGACCGGCACGTCCATCTTGTCCATGAGCGTGACCAGCAGGTTGGCCATCGAGGGCGCGCCGGTATAGGCGATGTGACGGCCGCTCGGGAGACGTCCGGCGCCACCGCCCATCAGCAGGATCGGCAGGTTGTCGCCCGAGTGACGATTGCTGTTCGAGATGCCCGACCCGTAGAGGATGGTCGTGTGGTCGAGCAGCGAGCCGTCCCCGTCGGGTGTCGCGCGCAGCCTCGCCAGGTACTTGGCGAAGAGCTCGGTGTGATACCGGTTGATCTTCGCCATCCGGGCCACCAGATCGGGCACGTCGCCGTGATGCGACAGCGGGTGGTGCGCCTCGGGCACGCCGATCTGCGGATAGGGGCGGGCGCTCTGTTCCTTGCTGATCATGAACGAGATGACGCGCGTGAGGTCCGACTGGAACGCCAGCACCTGCAGGTCAAGCATCAGCGCCAGGTGGTCCTCGAACACCGGCGGCACGCCCTGCGGCATGTCCATCGACGGCAGATCGAGGTCGCGCTGCTCTTCGGCCCGCTGGATGCGCCGCTCGACGTCGCGCACCGACTCGGCGTACTCGTTCACCTTGACCTGGTCCTGCGCGCCCAGCGACTGCCGGAGGGTGGCCAGCTTGTCGGTGACCGAATCCAGAATGCTCTTGTGTTGACGCAACCGCGTTTCCCGCGCCGCCCGGTCGGTGCTGCCGCTGTCGCCAAAGAGCTTCTCGAAGACCGCGCGCGGGTTGAACTCCATCGGCAGCGGCTGCGTGGGGCTGCGCCACGACAGCGTGTGGGTGTAGACGCAGCTGAGATTGCCGGTGCAGGCGCCGGCGTTATTGGGCGGATCCATGGCCAGCTCGAGCGACGCCACCTGCGTGTCGCGGGCGAAGTGCCGCGCGAGCAGCTGGTCCATCGACACGTCGGCGACGATTTCCACTTCGTTGCGCCCGCCTCGCGCCGTGCCGGTCAGGAACGATCCGGAGGCGCCGGCGTGAATGTAGTTCCAGTTGGCCTTCAGCCCCGACAGCACGCGCATCTGGTCGCGGAACGGCGCGAGCGGCTCGAGAATCGGCGGCAGGTCGAAGGCCGTGCCCTCGCTCTTCGGCAGCCAGTACTCCATCGCCATCCCGTTCGGCACGTAGAACGTCTGAAACCGGTGAACCCGCGGCGCCGCGGCGCGCGCCAGGGCCGGCCGCATCGCCTCCAGCAGCGGCAGACCCATCGTGGCACCCAGGCCCCGCAGCACGGTGCGCCGGGGCAACGACTTCGCGGTGAGAAAGGTCATAGGGATCCCCGCAGCAGAAACGTCGGACTGTTCACGATGCCCAGAATCAGCGCCGACCAGCGATAGTCGCGCACGGCCGCCGCGCGTACGATCTGACGCACGGCCGGCCGATCGGAGTACTCGAGCCGACGGCCCAGCGCATAGGCCAGGAGCTTCTCGGTCACGGTGGTCGGAAACTGGTCGGGCCGTTCGAGCAGGATCGCCCGCAGGCCCGCCAGGCCCGCGACCGGCGCGCCGGTCACGGTGGTGCCGGTGGCGTCGACGGGCTGGCCCGACGCATCGATGGTCCGCCAGCCGCCAATCGCATCGAAGTGTTCGAGGGCAAAGCCCGGCGGGTCGATCACCGAGTGGCAGCTGGCGCACACCGGATTGGTCCGATGTTGCGCCAGCCGCTCACGAATGGTCGGCGGCGTGGTGCCGGGCCGGATCTCGGGCAGCGTCGTGTTCACGTCGGCCGGAGGCGGCGGCACCGAGACGCCGAAGATGTTGTCGAGCAGCCACTTGCCGCGCAGCACCGGCGAGGTGCGGTCGGGATACGACGTGGTCGCCAGCAGCGCGCCGTGCGCCAGCAAGCCGCCGCGCTGAGCCGGATCCGGAAGACTGACGCGGCGCAAGCGGGTGCCGTAGATCCCGGGGATGCCGTAGTGACGCGCCAGGCGCTCGTTGACGAACGTGTAGTCGGCGCGCAGCAGGTCGGACACGCTGCGATCGTCGCGCAGGGTGTCGGCGATGAAGAGCCTGGTTTCCTGGCCGAACGCGTCGAGCAGGTTGTCATCGAAATCCGGGTAGACGTCGGGATGCACGACGACTTCGCTGAGCCGGCGCAGATTGAGCCACTGCGCCGCAAAGTCGTCCACGAAGGCGGACGTGGCGCGCGCATCGGCCAGCATGCGCCTCACCTGCCCGGACAGGACGGCTGGCCGCGACAACTCTCCGCGCTCGGCCAGGTCCAGCAGGCGCCCGTCGGGAATGCTGCTCCAGAGGAAGAACGACAGCCGTGAGGCCAGTTCGAGGTCGCTCAGGCGTCTCACGGGCGGCCGGGATCCACTGGATCCGGCGAGCGGATCCTTCTGCACCCGCAGCAGGAAATCCGGATCGACCAGCATGCGTTCGAGCGCAAACTGAATGCCCGCGTCGAAACTGCCCCCGTCGCGGCGACCGCTGGCAAAGAACCCGAGCAGCGTCTGCACATCGCCCGTCGTGATGGGCCGCCGGTAGGCCAGGCGCGCCATCCGCGACAGGATCGTCGTGGCGCAGGCGGCCTCGGTGGGCCGGGCCGCACCGGTCGACGCGTCCGGGTGACACACGAAAATGGCGCGTCGGCTCGGCGTGGCCGTGACCGTGCCGGCAGTGCGGTACGGTCCGCCCACCTGCACCGATCCCACCGCCGCATAGCCCATGTAGATCTGGTCGTTGGTCAGCACGCGGCCTCGTTGCTGCGGTTGAGGCAGGCCTTCCGGCTCCCACAGCTCGCGCACGAACGACACGCTCACGACGCGGGGGCCGGCCAGGACCGGCACACGCACCTCGAGGCCCGCATCGCCCGTCAATTGCATGTACGTCTCCCATTCGGGAGCACCGGCGAATCCCGGCTCGCCATCGCCGGCATAGCTGGCGGCGGCCGGGGTGCCGGGGGCGTTGCCGCCCACCGTGAACCGCTTCAGCAACGTGCCGTCGAGCCGCACATCGAGCTGTTGGGGCCAGCCCATGCCCATCAGGTAGTCCTGATACTGCCGGCGGAGCCGCACTTTGATGAGGTACTCGCCGTCGACCGGGAACTCGTAGTGAATGGCGATGCCGCCGCGCGAGCCGAAGGGCTGATCGTCGTCCTGCCGATCCTCCTGAACCACGTGCAGGGGAATCTCGAAGGTGTCGAGGGTTGGGCGCGTGCGGGGCAGGCCCGTGGCCAACCGCGTGACTTGACGCGCCGCCGAGAGATACCGCTCGAGGTGCGCCGTCGAAATCGTGAGGACCTCGGCGAAGTTGTCGAAGCTGCCGTCGGCGGTCTCGTCACCCGGCAGCAGCGCCTTCACGTCGAAGGCCGCCGGGTCGAGGGCCAGCAGATCGCGCACCGCGTTGCTGTATTCGGTGCGATTGAGCCGGTGCACCGCGTTGACCCGGCCAGGCGTGGGCCGCGCGGTCCAGGCGCGATCGATGTCGGCTTCGAGCCAGTCGGCCAGCGATCGCGCCATCGCCGCAGCGGGCCTGGGCCGGCCGGCTGGTGGCATCGAGCCCGCGCGCAGGCGGGTGATCACCCGTTCCCAGACCTCGGCATTCATGTGCGGCGCCGTCACGTCCACGACGTCGAGCGCGAGCCCGGCGGTCTTGAGGCGCTGGTTGTGGCACGTGACGCAGTAGGTGTCGAGGGTGGCTCTCGAGGCGGACGCGGCCGTCGGCGTGGGCTGGAACGCGCCGGGCGAAGACGTCTCGACCCGGACCAGGGTCGAGGCCATCCCGACGCACACGACGAGCGTCACGAGCGCGGCGCGTGGGTGGCGCAAGGGCGTGGCCATCGTCAGGGTCGACCGAGGGCCAGTATACGGGTCACGGGCCGGTCACCGGGCGAAGTTTCACGACGCGCCTGGTGCGGGTCTCGGCGACGTAAATCGACCCATCGCGCCCCACGGCCAGGTCGTGAACGGCGTTGAACGCCGGGTCGTTGGGCTGGCCGAAGCCGATCGCCGCGACGACGTTCCAGTGGCGGTCGAGCTTCAGCACGCCCGTGTGTTCTCGGATGAGCCGGTAACGCGCGGATCCGAACATCGTGGCCGCCGACATGAGCCCGACGGTAGCGAAGCCGAACGGGTAGACCGCGACGCCAAAGGCAGTGGGGGACGGCCAGCAGGTCCGGAAAGGTGAGACAGAAGACCGTGATCGCCGCCGAGATGGCGTAGTGCAGGCCGATGCCCAACTGCCCCAGACGCGCCCACAGCTGCGCCCGGTCTTCCGCCAGGGCACCAGCCACCATCGCCATCGAGATGAGCCACCATGACGCTAACGCGGCGTAGAGGGCATGCAGACGGACGGAGATGGCGCCGGGGCCCCACATCCTACAAGAAGACCAAGGGAGGATAGGCGCGAGGGCAGGATCCTCTGGGCAGACGCAAGCAGTCCACTGCTTCACGCGCTCCACTCCAGACTCTGAGGTGAAGCCAGAGTAAAGGTTTGTACAGGCCAGATTTTGCCCCCCCGTTTTTCACGGCTATGGGCCATTTACCAGGCAATTCTTACATGGCAAGCTTCTTGTTAACACGAGCGCCAACATCAACACGGGGATGCTGCGCCGATCGCCCTGCAAGCCATCGGCGCCCCGCCCCAGACAAGGACAACGAATGGCTTCCCAGACCGCTTGTCGCTACCTCGCCGTACCCTTCCTTCTGCTTGGCGTCGCAGCCTGCAGCAAGTCGCCAACGAGCCCGACGGCTGAGATCACGCCGGCCTCGTCTGCATTGTCGTCGGACACTGCGGGTTCGGTGGGCTCTATGGCCGCAGACGGCAAGGCGGAGCTCGGCGAGTTCGAGGTCTGCAAGCAGTACAAGGGCACGGTCGGCCCCGCCGCGACCTTCGACTACACCGTCGATATCAACGGCGACGGTTCAACGGAAATCTCAAACTCCGTCCAGCTCACCGATGGCCAGTGCGCCGTGGTGCACCTCTATGATGCTACCAATGATAACAACGGCTTGCAGATCCAGCGCGTTACCGTGACCGAACAGGTACCCAGCGGCTACACTCCTTCGTACATGAAGACGGTGGCCCTGTTGTCGGGCTCGACCACGATCGGTCCCGTGGCCAGCAACTCCGTTTCCGGGGATATGAAGGGGAATGATCCCGACAATGGCTTCCTGGTCGTCTTCACCAACACGGCGGACCCGGTGGAATCAGGAACGGGCCGGTTCACGGGTGGCGGGACGCAGACTGTGGTTGGCGGAGCGAGTGTCAGCCGCGGCTTGACGATCCACTGCGATCGGCTGCTCTCCAACAACCTCCAAGTCAACTGGGGCCGAAACAGCTTCCACATGACGGACCACTTGACCACAGTGGCCTGCACCGACGATCCCAACATCGATCAGAATCCGCCGAAGGCGCCGCTTGATACTCTTGTCGGCACGGGCATCGGACGCTACAACAACGCGGATGGCTACACGATCGCGTTCACCCTGGTCGACGGCGGCGAGCCCGGACGACGCGACCAGGCCGCGCTGCGGATTTATCCCACGGGCAATCCAGGTGGGGCCGTCCTCCACGTGCCGCTGCAGGCGCTCACGACTGGCAACCTCCAGGCGCACTACGATCAGCCACACCGGTAGCGGCCGTAGGCCGGAAGTTCCCCGGGGATCCCGATGGTTCGGACATCGAATCGAGCATCGGGGTCCCGGGTCGTCACGAACAACGCCAACCCCTGCTAGATGACCTGTTGGCGCTCGCCGAAATCTGACCACCTCTGCTCAGTAAGCGCTGACCAGGCGCGTTCTGAAAGACGTGCACGGCCGCCATTGATCGTGCACCTTCAAGGATTGCGACGTCGGGGTGTCCGGGACTCCTCGCTGGGTGATCAGTCCGTGGCGAGCCGAACCGAGCCTGCAAGGTCAATTCGAGTCGAGCGGCAACACTGAGCCCGAGCACGTTCGTGCGGGTGTCGACGGCGCCGGGCTCGACGGGCCCGCGGGGCTGACGTCCACCCAGTCGAAGGCGTCGCGGTTGCGCCGGATGCTCGCCTCGGAATCAGCGCCGTGCGCCGTGCAGTCGTACACCGCCGGTCGCCTCCTGGTCGGCCCGGATGCCGCTTTGCTGCGGGCACGGGCACGCCGGCGCGCAACGCCACGCCGGCTCGACAGCAACGTCAACGCGGTTGACCGCCGCGGGCGGCTCGGGGACGATAGCCCCGTCATGAGGCATCCAGCCGTCCCGCTTGCCGTTCTGCTCGCGTCCGCCCTGAGCCTCGGGGCCCAGTCGTCGCGGCCGCAGACGCCGCCCCGGTCTCCCTTCGACCGCGGGCTGAAGGTGGAGATCACCGTGCCCGCCGCGGTGCGAAGCACGCCGGTGACCGGACGCGTCTACTTCATCGTCGCACGCAGCGGCGACCGCGAGCCCCGCCTGCAGATCGGCCGCACCGGCACGCCGTTCTTCGGCCGCGACGTCGAGAAGCTCGCGCCAGGCCAGGCCGCCATTATCGATGTGACCGACCTGGGCACGCCCGTCGCCGGCCTTCGCGATCTGCCGCCCGGCGAATACTTCGTGCAGGGTTTCGTCAACATCT
>JANNIB010000168.1:0-3560 GCA_031404695.1 Acidobacteriota bacterium | reverse complement strand
CTGTCGACCGAGTACGGTCACGTATCCATTGCGCTCGGCGGGCTACCCGGGGAGGACGCGGGCCGCCGCCTCGAGGACTTGCTGCGCAAGCAGGCAGGAGTGCTCGAAGTGTCGGCGAACGTGGCCGCTCGCCGAGTCCGGGTGGAGTTCGAGCGGTCGAAGACGGATGCCGACACCTTGCGACGCCTCGTCGATGAGGCACGGTTCACCGTCGAGCCCACGGGCCCGGCAGCGCCGGCGTCATCACTCGTCCGGTTCCTGGCAGGCAACCTCGAACTCGTCTGGAGCCTGACCGCCGCAGTGCTGTTGGGGCTCGGATGGGCCGGAGAGCGCTTCTGGGCGTGGCCGGATCGCGTGACGATCCCGCTGTATCTGGCCGCCTACGCCTTCGGGGCCTGGGACCTGGTCAGCCACACGGCGGCGTCGTGGCGCAAAGGGGCGTTCACGTTCGACATCGATCTGCTGATGCTGCTGGCCGCGCTCGGGGCTGCCGGGCTCGGCGAGTGGGCCGAGGGCGCGTTCCTGCTGACGCTCTTCGCACTCGCACACGCGCTGGAACACTACGCCATGGACCGCGCGCGCGGTGCGATTCGAGCGCTGGCCGACCTCGCGCCGGCCGTCGCGCGGGTGCGCCGCGATGGTCAGGATATCGAGGTCCCGGTCGAGGCAGTCAAGGTCGACGACGTCGTGGTCGTCCGCCCTGGGGATCGGATCCCCGTCGACGGCGTTGTTGCCGGCGGCCAATCCGCTGTCAACCAGGCGCCCGTCACCGGCGAGTCGGTGCCGGTGGACAAGGCCACCGGCGACGACGTGTTCGCCGGAACCGTGAATGGCGAGGGGGCGCTGGAGGTGCGCACGACCCGCGCGGTGGGTGACCGCACCCTCGACCGCATGATTCGACTGGTCGAGGACGCGCAGACGAGCAAGGCGCCGACACAACAGTTCACCGAACGCTTCGAGCGCGTCTTCGTGCCGCTCGTGCTGGTATCGGCCGTGGCCGTCATGGTCGTGCCGCCACTGGTGGGATGGGCGACGTGGTCGACCGCGGTGTATCGAGCCCTCACCTTGCTGGTGGCAGCCTCGCCGTGTGCGCTCGCTCTGGGCACGCCGTCTGCGGTACTGGCGGGCATCGCACAGGCCGCGCGTCGCGGCGTGCTCATCAAGGGCGGCGTGCACCTGGAGAACCTCGGCACCCTGCGCACGATGACCTTCGACAAGACCGGCACGCTGACCCTGGGCCAGCCTGAGGTGACCGGCGTGGTGACCACCGAGGCCGGTTCGGAAGACGAACTGCTGCGCGTGGCCGCGGCCGTCGAGCGACAGTCGCAGCACCCACTGGCACAGGCCGTGGTCCGAGCAGCTGCGGCGCGACAGCTGGCCCTGCCCGAGGCCGGCCCGCTCGAGAGCATCACCGCACGTGGGGTGCGGGCGGTGGTCGACGGAGAACCCGTCGAGATCGGGAGCGCGAGGCTCTGGACCGACAGGACGATCGAGATACCGGTCATCGTGGAAGTGACCGTCCACCAACAGCAGCAAGCCGGGCGCAGCGTCATGATCGTCCGCCACGGCGCGCGATGGCTCGGCGTGCTCGGCCTGGCCGACCAGCCGCGGCCGGAGTCGCGCGACTCGCTGGTGCGACTGCAAGAGATGGGACTGCGCCCGTTGGTGATGTTGAGGGGTGACAATCGCGGCGTGGCGGAGGCCGTCGGAAAGGCACTGGGCGTGGATCAGATTAAGGCGGACCTCCTGCCCGAAGACAAAGTGTCCGCCATCCAGGCGTTGATGCAAGCCCATGGCCCCCTCGCCATGGTGGGCGACGGCGTGAACGACGCGCCAGCGCTGGCGCAGGCCACGGTTGGCATCGCCATGGGCGGCGCGGGCACGGGCACGGGGGTGGCCCTTGAAACAGCGGATGTCGCGCTGATGGGCGACGATCTCCGCACGTTGCCGTTCGCGGTGGGCCTGTCGCGGCAGGCGGCGCGCATCATCAAGCAGAATCTGGCGATCTCGATGGCCGTGATCGCGCTGCTGGTGGCCGCCACCCTGCTCGGCTGGGCCGGCATCGGTACGGCGGTGCTGCTCCACGAGGGCAGCACGATGGTGGTCGTGGCCAACTCGCTGCGCCTGCTAGCGTACGCCGAGTAGACCCGCAAGTGGCGATCCCCAATGGTTTCAGCGCACGGAAGTCCGCAGGCGTGACGCTCGCAGCCACCACGTGGCTGACTGGCGCCCTGCTGGTGTGGCCAGTGACCGCGTCGGCGCAGGAGCCCACGCCGGCGTCAACGACGGAGGTGCACCAACATGTCGTCGTGGACGGCGCCATGCTGACGCCGACACGAGAGACGTCCGGCACAGCGTGGATCCCATCGGCCACGCCGATGTACGGCGTGCACCGGCCGTGGCGTGGCTGGGACGTCCGGGTCAACGGAGCGGTTTTCGTGCAGGCGCTCTACGAGCCCCGTGACCGCCACCGCACGGGCGGCTCCGGCAGGCGCCAGGCAGGCAGCCTCAACTGGGGCATGCTCATGGCCCGTCGAAGCCTTGGCGGCGGTCGCTTCGGTGTGCGTTCCATGCTCAGCGCCGAGCCGTGGACGGTCCCCGGCTGCGGCTCGCTGAACTTTCTTGCGACCGGGGAAGTCTGCGACGGCGACACGGTCCACGACCGACAACAGCCGCACGACCTCGTCATGGAACTGGCGGTCGACTACGAGCGCTCGCTCCGAGGACGGTGGCGGTGGCAGGTCTATGCCGGTCTGGCGGGGGAGCCCGCGCTCGGCCCACCCTGGTATCCGCACCGGGCGTCGGCCATGCCGAACCCGATCGGACCAGTCACGCACCACTGGCTCGACGCGACGCACGTGACCTTCGGCCTCGTGACGCTCGGAGTGCACAACCAACGCTGGAAAGCGGAGGTCTCCGCCTTCAACGGGCGTGAGCCCGACGAACGCCGCACTGATCTCGATCTCGGCACCTTCGATTCGTTGGCGGGGCGCCTGTCGTTCCTCCCCACGGACCAACTCGCGCTGCAGGTGTCCGCCGGGCGGTTGCGTGAGGCCACGACCGACTTCCCGTTCCCGTCGCAGCCGAAGGTCACCCGCGCGACCGCGTCGGCGATGTACCACGTCCCGTTTGGCTCGACGGGTCTGTGGGCTACGACGGTCGCCTTCGGTGCGACCCATGCCCGAGAAGCGGTGTCCGGGGGCATCCTGGACGCCACGAGCGTCGGCGCGCTTCTCGAGAGCAGCCTCACCGTCGCCGATCGGCACACGCTCTTCAGTAGAGCGGAGGTCGGACGTATGCCGGCCCATCACCTGCACGCGCACGAGTCTTGGCGGCACGTTCAGCGGCCGCGTCGTCACCTTGCGCCAGCGCAGCACCGACATTGCCTTGGGCGCCACCGGACAGCACGATCAGACCTTCGGTGCCTTCGGCTCGCACGCGCAGCAGCGTCCACCGGATAATTTTGCTTGAACACCATCACGTAGAACCGTTGCGGCTGTCCATACGTTGAAACAAAGCTCTCCATCGCCTTGAGACGGGCCTGCGGCGAAGCCATCGCT
>JANNIB010000167.1:0-26938 GCA_031404695.1 Acidobacteriota bacterium | reverse complement strand
AGAGCGGCCTGACGGTGACGACGCCGCTCGACCCGCGCCTGCAGCGCATCGCGACCCGCGCGCTCGACTCCGGTCTGCGCCGCGTCGACAAGCGCCGCACCGGCTTCCGGCGCGCCCATCCGAAGGTCGTGGCGACGGGCGAGGCGATTGCGACCTACCGCCACGAGCGCTGGAACCGGCCGCTGGCGGCCGGCGACATCGTGCCGGCGATTGTCGAGCGCGTGGACGCCGCCGGCGCCGCGCCTGGCCACGCCACGCTGCGCATCGGCACGCTGCACGCCGAGCTCACCAGAGAGAGCTTTCAGTGGACGCGCCGTACTCAGGCGTCACAAGTCGTCGACGTGGGTGATCTGGTGGACGTCGAGTTGCTGACGGTGGACGGCACGACCAGGCTGGCCACCGTGCGGCTCGAACAGACGCCGCTGCTCGAGGGCGCGGTGGTCGCGCTCGACAATCGCACCGGGCACGTCCTGGCGATGGTGGGCGGCTTCAGCTTCCAGCGCAGCAAATTCAATCGCGCCACGCAGGCGCTGCGCCAGATCGGCTCGACGTTCAAGCCCATTCTCTATACCGCCGCGATCGACCGCGGGCTCACACCCGCCACCATGCTCATCGACGAGCCGCACTCGTTCGATGCCGGCGCCGGCCAGCCGCCTTACACGCCTCGCAACTACGACGGCCGGTTCGACGGCCCCGTCACCCTGCGGACGGCGCTCGAGCGGTCGCGCAATATTCCTGCCGTGCTGGTGATGGAGATGCTCGGTCCGGCCCAGGTCGCGCCCTATGCGACGCGTTTCGGCCTGCCCGGCACGCTGCCGCCGTATCTGTCGTCTGCACTCGGTGCCGGCGAGTCCACGCTGCTGGCGCTCACGTCCGCCTACAGCGCCTTCCCGAATCACGGCGTCCGCATGGAGCCCACCCAGGTGCTGTCGGTGTCCGATCGTGAAGGCGTCGCCCTCGAGGAGCACACCCCGGTGGCCCGCGATGCCATCCGCGCCGACACCGCTTACGTGATGACGAGTCTGCTGCGCGGCGTGGTGCAACGGGGCACCGCCGCCTCGGCGGCCGCGCTCAACTGGCCGCTGGCCGGCAAGACCGGCACCGTCAACGACTACACCGACGCGTGGTTCGTGGGCTTCGATCCCGAGGTCACGCTCGGCGTGTGGCTCGGCTACGACGAGAAGAAGCCGATCGGCAACGGCGAAACCGGCACCACCGCGGCGCTGCCGGTCTGGATCGACATCATGCGGACCTACCTCGACGGCCGCGACCGCGAACAGCCGCCGACCTTCGACCCGCCCGGCAACATCGTCTTCGTGCCGGTAGATCGCGAGACCGGCCAGCCGGTGCATGCAGGCACGCCGCAGTCGATCTCGGAAGCGTTCATCACCGGCACGCAGCCCAGCCGCTGAGAGCGCCGGCCGGCGTCCTCGCTGATGGCGGGCAGGCGGCTTTCTCCGTCTACTCGTCGTCGTCCGGCGTCGCCTGCCCGAGCGTGCCGGCGGCCTTCGCCATCAGATAGCCCTTGATGAACGCGTCGAGCTCGCCATCGAGCACCCGGTGCACGTCGCCCACCTGCAGCTTCGTGCGGTGGTCCTTGATCATCTGGTACGGCTGCAGCACGTAGCTGCGGATCTGGCTGCCGAAGGCGATGTCGCGCTTGGCGCCGCCGATCTGATCGAGGCGCGCCTGCTGCTCCTTGACCCGCATGTCGTAGAGGCGGGCCCGCAGCACCTTCATCGCCACATCGCGGTTCTTGTGCTGCGAGCGTTCGTTCTGGCACGACACGACGATGCCGGTCGGCAGATGCGTGATGCGCACCGCCGAATCGGTGACGTTCACGTGCTGGCCGCCGGCGCCGCTCGAACGGTAGGTGTCGATGCGCAGGTCCTTCTCCGAGATCTCGATGTCGATGTCGTCATCGATCTGCGGCCACACGTAGACCGACGCGAAGGCCGTGTGACGGCGCGCCGCCTGGTCGAATGGCGAGATGCGTACAAGTCGGTGTACGCCGGCTTCGGCTGACATCAGGCCGAAGGCGTAATCGCCTTCGAGCAGCACGGTCACGCTCTTGAGCCCGGCCTCTTCGCCCGGCTGGTAGTCGATGACTTCGCGGCGCAGCCCGCGCTTCTCGGCCCACTTCAGGTACATGCGCAGCAGCATCTCCGCCCAGTCCTGGGAATCGATGCCGCCGGCGCCCGGATGGATGCTGACGATGGCGCTCGAGTTGTCGTGCTCGCCCGAGAGCATCTTCTTGGTCTCGGCGGTGCCGATCTCGTGCTCGAGGTCGTTGAGGCCGCGCTCGAGATCGGCGGCCACGTCTTCCCCGCCGCCGGCCCACTCGATCAGCACGCCGAGGTCGCCGATGCGGCGGCCGAGCGAGTCGCGCAGTTCGACGTCTTCGCTCAGGCGACGGCGGCGCTGCAGCGCCTTCTGGGCGTCGGCCTGGTCTCTCCAGAAATCAGGGGCAGAGATGCGGGCTTCGAGCGTGGCGAGTTCGTCGGTGGCAGTCGCCCGGTCAAAGATAGCTCCGGAGATCGCCGGCCCGCTTGAGCAGATCTCCCGACCGTCGAACCAGTTCGTCCTGTGCCTGCGCCACGTCCGTGCTCCTTCAGATCGCTACCGCGCGGTGCGCGTCGCCGCCAGCCACACCGCGGCGGCCAGCGCCAGGACGAGTGAGGCGACCGCCACCGCGTCTCCGATTGTCGCATAGAGCGTGCGCGACTGCAGGAAGCGGATCTCGGCGGTGACGACCGCTTCTTCGAACACACGCGTCGCGACCACCGGGCGGCCGTACGGATCGATGACGCCGGAAATGCCGGTGTTGGCCGCCCTCGCCAGATAGCGGCCCTGTTCGACGGCGCGCATCGAGGCCAGCTCGAAGTGCTGATACGGGGCCGAGGAATCGCCGTACCACGCGTCGTTGGTGATGGTGGTCAGCAGCTCGGCGCCTTCGAGCACCGCCTGGCGGATGAGGTGCGGATAGACGACTTCGTAGCAGATGGCGGTGCTCGCCATGTGGCCCTCGATCGGCAGCATCGTCACCCGTTCGCCGGGCGTGAACTCCGACACCGCCTCGACCAGCGGCGCCACGAAGAACAGCACCTGCTTGAGCGGCACGTATTCGCCGAAGGGCACCAGCTGCATCTTCCGGTAGACCGCCGCCACGGCGCCGGTCGGGTCGAGCACGAACGCCGAGTTGTAGTATTTGTCGGGCGTGCCGCGCTCGACTTCGTCGGTGCCGAACAGCAGCGGCACGCCCGATTCGCGCACCAGCGCGCGCACCGCCTCTGCCTGCACGGGGTCTTCGTTGAAGAGGTAGGGGGTGGAGGATTCCGGCCACAGCACCGCCTGCGCGCCATCGGCCACGGCGCGCCGCGTCAGCGCGGTGAAGCGGCGCCCGATGTCGCCGACCATGGCGCGGTTCCACTTGTGTTCCTGGGAGATGTTGGGCTGGATGAGCCCGACGGTGAGGGGCGTGCCCTCGCGCGTCAACCGGGCATCCGCCACGCGTGCGCTGCCCCACACCGACACCACCAGCAGCAGCATGACCGCACTCGCGATTGCGGCCACGCGCGGGCGGCCGACGGTGGTGAGCGCCAACGCCACCAGCGTGCCCAGCGTCATGAGGAAGAACGACAGCCCGTAGACGCCGACGAGGCTGGCCAGTTGCGCCACCGGCACCAGCGTGACGACCGCGCTGCCGAGCGGAATCCAGGGAAAGCCTCCGAGCACATGGCCGCGGGCGTACTCTGCGGCCACCCAGGCAATCGGTGCGATGACGAACCCGGCCGCGCCGGTGCGCCGGATCATCGCGCCGGTGAGGCCGCACGCCAGCGCCGTGTAGGCCGACATGTACAGCGCCAGCGCCAGCGCACACAGCCACGCGACAAAGCTCGGCAACCCGCCGAAAGTCTCGACCACCGCGCCGGTCCAGTAGATGGTGCCGAGGAAGTGCACGAGCCCCGCGACTGTGCCAAGGGCGGCACCGCGGCGAAACGGTTGGCCGCGGAACACCCCGGGGCGTCCGCGCCATCCCGCCACCGCGACCAGCAGCGGCACCACGGCCACCAGCGCCACGACCGCGTGGCCGTAGCGCGGGAACGAGAGCACCAGCAGGGCGCCAGCGAGGAGGGCTAGCGGGTAATCCAGGGCTTGAACTGCTCTTCCCGTTCGAGCCTGGTGGCGATCTGCTCCGCCTCGGTCCGGGCCTTGAACTTGCCGACGCGGACCTTGAAGCCCGAGGGCTGCCCCGGCAGTGATGTGAGCACGAACGCAGCGTAGCCCTTCGACTTGAGACGCGCCGCCACGGCCTCGGCCTCGACCCGGCCGCCGAGCGCCGCCACCTGGATCGCGAAGCCATCGCCCCGCGGTTCAGCGAAGGCCGGGTTCGGCGCCGGCACCGCGATCGGCGCCGGCGGTGCTGACTGCGCAGGCGCCGACCCTGTCGCCGGCGCGCCGTCCGGCGCCGCCCCTTCGGCGCGCGGCGCCGTCTTCGCGGGCGCCGGCGTGGGCGGTGGATCGGTGGGCTTGACGAGCGTCTCGGGCGCTGGCACGGTCGACTCCAGGCGATCCTGGTAGCCCAGGTCGGGCACCGCCGTCGGGCCGGCCGCGGAGGTGGCCGGCGGCGTGGTGCCGGAGGCCGTCGGGTCCGCCGGTTCCTCGACCGGCACCGGCGCCTGCGCGGCAGTGGCGGCCGTACGGGCCTGCACGCCGCGTCCGACCAGGACACCGCACAGGAAGATCACCACGGACACCACGGTGACCGCCATGAAGAGGAAGACGAGTTGCTTCCCGCTCAGTTGGATTTCGCGAACGCTATCGTCGGACGTGGGCATGTCTGACAGGCGGAGGGGACGCTGGATCGTATCACGCGCCGCCGCGCGGAGCGCGCGCCCGCGTCGCCAGATCCGCGGCCGCCGCGTTGGTCGGCTCGAGCACCAGCGCGCGTTCGGCCGCCCTGAGGGCTCCGGGGCCGTCACGCGCCCGCAGCAGCAACTCGCCGAGCTCTACCTGCGCCGCCGCCGACTCGTGGCTCCAGATGGCGATCTTGAGCGCGCTGATCGCCTCCTGCAGCAGACCGCTGCGCGCCCGCGCGCGGCCGAGCAGGCGCAGCGCCTCGCCATCGTAGGGCGTGAGGTACAGCGCGCGCTGCGTCTCGCGGATGGTTTCCTGATCGCGCCCGGCGTCGAACGCCCGCCTGGCCGTGTCGACGTGAAACGCCGCGAGCGCCCGCTGGTCGCGCTGGACGCCGGCGCTCAGCGCCAACTCGAGTCCGACGGCCGCCGGCCGCGAATATTCGGGCAGGCGTTCCAGTCCGCGTGGCACCACGTCGGCCGGCGCGGACTTCTCCCAGCGCTCCGACAGCCGTCTGGCCAGCTCGCGTTCACGGTCCGATTCGGGCCCGGCACCGCTGGCCGCCAGCGCCGCCGCCAGCACGAAGTGCGCGTCGCCGTCGGTGGGGTCGCGTCGTACGGCTTCCCGCAGCCAGTAGGCGGCCGCCAAGGCGTCCTTGTCGAGCCAGTAGGCGTAGCCGAGGTTGAAGCAGGCATCGGCACTCGCCGCCTCGCGCTCGACCACCTGATTGAAGTAGTAGGTCGCGCGTCCCGTCTGCGGCGTGGAACCACGGCGCAGTTGCACCACGCCCAGCAGCGCTGGCACGGCCGTGTCACGACTGACCGCGGCGAGGCTCGACAGCTGCGTGAACGCGTCGTCGTAGCGGCGCAGCTGCACGAGCGACGACGCCGCCCGCATGCGCCATTCCGGCGTCGTGCCCGCCGGCACGTTCGCGCCCGAGACCCCGCCGGAGGTGGCGAGTGCCCGGTCGTGAGCGCCGCGCGTGGTCTCGGCCGCCCACAGCGCCTTGCGGGCCGCCGTGTAGTCGGGGGCGAGCGCCAGGGCCTGGGCGAGCAGCTTCTCACCGGCCTGAGGCGCCGGCGCCACCAGCCCGCGCACGAACAGCTCGAAGGCCGGCACCGACGGGGCGACCGCGATTGCCACCGACTCGGCCGTCGCCGGCGGGGCGTCCAGATGCTCGAGCAGCCGCGCGAAGGCGTCGAAGAGGCGCGACGCCGGCGCCGACACGACCGGCAGTTCCACCAGTTGCGCGTCATCCACGTCGAGGCGCCGGGTCACTACGGTGACGGTACCGTCGGCTTCACGCACCGTGCCCATCACGACCTGTGCGGCGCCGACCAGTTCGGCCACCTTGATGAGGGTGGCGCGTGTGAGCGCGGCGGCCGGCGGCAGTTGCAGGCGCTCGAGCGCCGCCAGCCGCTCGTCGCGGGTCACCACGTCCACACCGCGCGCTTCGAGCGCCGTGGTGAGACCCACCGCCACGCCCTCGCTCAGCCACCCCACGCGCTGGTCGAACCGCTCCAGCTCGAACGGCACGACCAGCACCGCCCCGGACTGCGCCGACGCCGGCGCGGCGGCGGTCGCCACGACGAGGCACGTCAGCGTGACGGCGTGCACGTTCATGCCGGCTCCGCGGCAGGGACCGGGTCGAAGGACACGGCCAGCGTGCAGGCGTTGCCGCCAGCGCCGCGGCAGGTCTCGATCCGCACGTCGGCGGCGAAGCCATGCAGTTCCAGATGCCGCGTCAGCGCGCCGGCCGCGTAGGCGCAGGTCGGCCACGGCCAGGTGTCGCGCAGCGTGCAGAAGACGCTGCCGGTCATCGTCACGGTGCCGCGGCCGCGCCGGACGGCCGTCGTCACGACCAGCGGCTCATACGCGGTGCGCAGCAGCCGCGCGGCACTCTTGAGCGCCGACCGCCGGCGCAGCCACTTCGGTTGCCAGCCGACCAGCCGCAGGCCGACGCCTCCTTGCGCGAAGTGCCAGTCGGCCGACAGCCGTCCGGCGGTCGTCATCACGGTCGTGTACGAGCCTTCGCCTTCCTGGCGCAGGAACGACAGCACGGCGCCGAGCGGTGCCAGCCCCGATCGCCCCTCGCGCAGGCCCATCGGCGACAGCCAGTGCTCGTAGTAGTCGAGACGCGTCGGCAACACCTCACCGATGCTCTGATGCAGACTGGCGACCAGCAGCCGGCCGATGCCGTCGTCGGTCATCGCCGCCCCTCCGCGATTCTGCTAGCGTAGCGATCCTGATGGAGGCATGGTCGGCGGCGGTGCTGGCGGGAGGACGGGGACGGCGCCTCGACGGCCGGACCAAGCCGCTCGTCGATCTGCACGGCCGGACGATTCTCGCGCGACAGGCCGCGGCGCTGGCGGCGCTCGGCCGGGTGCCGCGCCTCATCGCGCCCGATGCCACGCCCTACGCGGCGCTGCCCTTCGAGGTGGTGCCGGATCTGGTGGCGGCCGGCGCGCTCGGCGCGCTGTACACGGCCGTCGCCTCGGCGCCGACCCCGTACGTGCTCGTCATCGCCGGCGATCTGCCGTTTGTGACCGCGGACTTCCTGGGCGCGCTGGTCGCCCGGCGTGCAGACGCCGAGGCCATCGTGCCGCAGCCGGGGGGGCGCTGGCAGCCGTTGTGTGCGGTCTATCATCGGGACGTCGCGGCGCGGCTCAGGGCCCGCATCGACCGTGGAGAATGGCGCATCACCGACGCGCTGGAGGACCTGGTGGTCTGCGCCGTGCGCGACGCCGACCTGTCGCCGTTCGACCCTGACGGACGGCTGCTGCTGAACGTGAACACCCCCGACGATCTCCGTCTCGCAAACGACCACGCGACGCTGTGAAGGTGACCGGGCATTCGTCAGCGCCGTGCAGCGTATCCCAGCGGCCGAAGGCTTGTCCAACCCGCGGCGCCGACAACACCTAGCCGCCGCCCTGCTGTTCCCGCTAGGATCATCCGGTTCCCATCATGATGCTGCCGCTCTACGACTGCCTGCGTTCCGCCATCCGCACTGCCCTCGTCACCCAGTACGCGCTCGACCGCGATGCGGCGGCGATTCCGCTCGAGACGCCGCCCAATCGGGCCTTCGGCGATGTCGGCTCGCCGCTCGCCTTCGAACTCGCCCGCGAGCTGCGCAAGGCCCCGCGGGTCATCGCGCAGGAACTGGCGGCGGCGCTGGGCCCGATCGACGGCGTGACGTCGGTGTCGGCAGCGCCCAACGGCTACCTCAACGTGTTCCTCGATCGCGGCGCATTCCTGTCGTCGCGCCTGAGCGGGCGCGCCGCGGCGCCGCCGCGCGGTGGCAAGACGATTGTCGAGCACACGGCCATCAACCCGAACAAGGCGGCCCACATCGGTCACCTCCGCAACGCCTGCCTCGGCGACACGCTGGTGCGGGCGCTGCGCTTTCGCGGCACCCCGGTCGAGGTGCAGAACTACATCGACGACACCGGCGTCCAGGTGGCCGACGTCGTGGTCGGGATGCGGCATCTCGAGCAGCTGGATCTCGCGGCGGTGACGGCCATCGCCGACTCGACGCGGTTCGACTACTACTGCTGGGACCTCTACGCCCGCGTCGGCGAGTGGTACGCGGCCGACAAAGCCCGGCTGGCGGTGCGCGCCGAGACCCTGCACGAGATCGAACACGGGCTCGATCCGTCGGCCGCCATCGCCGCCTTCGTCGCCGAACGGATCGTGCGCACGCACCTGGTGACCATGGGCCGGCTCGGCATCGACTACGACCTGCTCACCTGGGAGGGCGACATCCTGCGCCTGCAGTTCTGGGCCCGGGCCTTCGAACTGCTCAAGGCGAAGGGCGCGGTGTTCCTGCAGACGCAGGGCAGACTCGCCGGCTGCTGGGTGATGACCATCGACGACGACGGCGGCGTGCCGCCCGAGGCGTCCGAGGTCGCCCTCGAGGCGCCCGCCGCCGCCGATGGCGCCGATGGCGAGGAGCCGCGCGAGAAAGTCATCGTGCGCTCGAACGGCACGGTCACCTACGTCGGCAAGGACATGGCGTACCAGTTCTGGAAGCTGGGCGTGCTCGGGCGCGACTTCAAGTACCGGAGGTTCGGCACCCGGCTCGACGGCGACACGCTGTGGGCCACGACCAGCCGCGACGACCAGCCGGTGGAGCCGCATCCGTCGTTTGGCGCCGCCGCCGCCACGGTCAACGTCATCGACGTCCGCCAGGCCTACCTGCAGCAGCTCCTCAAGCAGGCGCTGGCCGTGGCCGGCCATCCCGAGGCCGCCCGCCTCCACACCCACTTCTCCTACGAGATGGTCGCCCTCTCGCACGCCACCGCGCGCGAGCTCGGCTTCGCCCCGGCCCCCGGATCCGAAGAAGCGGCCAAGCCGTTCGTCGAGGTCTCGGGCCGCAAGGGCCTCGGTGTCAAGGCCGATGACCTGCTCGACCGCATGATCGACAAAGCGCTCGGCGAAGTCGTCCGCCGCAATCCCGACCTGCCGGCCGCCGACGCGCGCCAGACCGCCGCGCGGGTCGGCGTCGCCGCCGTGCGCTACTTCATGGTCAAGTTCTCGCGCACCAAGATCATCGCCTTCGACATCGACGAAGCGCTCAGCTTCGAAGGCGAGAGCGGCCCCTACCTGCAATATGCGGTCGTGCGCGCCAACAACATCTTCCAGAAACTGCGCGACCGCGACGGGCTCGACGATGCCGGGATTGCGGCCGCCCTCCCGGCGCATCCGCCCACCGGGCTGTCAGGCGACGACGGCGCCGATCGACTGTGGTCGCTGGTGCTCGATGCCGCCAGGCTCGACGACGTGGTGGACGGCTGCGTGCGCACGCTCGAGTTCGCCGGCCTCGCCAAGTACGCGTTCGGCCTGGCCCAGGGCTTCAACGCCGTCTATCACGCGCTGCCGGTGCTGGGCGAAGAGCGGGCCGACGTCCGCCTGTGGCGCGCCGGCGCCCTCGGATACGTGCGCCACCAGCTCACCGCGGCGCTCTCGACGATGGGCATCGACGTGCCGACCCGTATGTAGGACACTGGCGCCATGCCCACCATCGCTCTCTCGCCCTGCCGGCAGATGTCCGACTACCTGGAGTCGGTGCGTCGCGCGGGCGCGACCCCGCTCGAGCTCACTCTCAACGATCAGCCGGACCAGATCGTGGCGAAGGTGGACGGCCTGCTGCTCACCGGCGGGGGCGACGTGGATCCGGCCCTGTACGGCGCCGCCCCTCACGCCACCTACGACCCGGCCGACCCCGGCCGCGACGGCTTCGAAATCGCGCTGGTGCGCGCGGCGCTCGATGCCGGCAAGCCGGTGTTCGCCATCTGCCGCGGCATGCAGCTCATGAACGTCGCCCTCGGCGGCGATCTGGTGCAGGACATCCCCACCGAGGTGAACGGCGCCGCCCACCACGACGTGCGCGAGCCGCGCTACGCGCTGGCGCACGAAGTCTGGGCCACCGACGGGTCGCGCTTCGCGACGCTGATGCGCGAGAAGCTGGTGGACGGCGAGAGCTGCCAGGTCAACAGCCGCCATCATCAGGCCGTGAAGCACGTCGGCACCGGCCTCGAGATCGTGGCCACGGCGCCCGACGGGGTCATCGAAGCCGTCGAGCGCCCGGGCGCCTTCTGCCTCGGCGTGCAGTGGCACCCGGAGAACTTCTGGCGCACCGGCGAGTTCCGGCCCCTGTTCGAGGGCTTCGTGGACGCCTGCCGTCGTCCGTCGTAGACGCGTTCGGGATCAGCGCGTCAACGTCAGCACGGTTTCGACGTGGGCCGTGCGCGGGAAGAGATCGAAGGCGCGCACGTCGCTCGGCGTGTAGCCGCCATCCACGAAGAGCCGCGCGTCGCGGGCCAGCGTCGCCGGATCGCACGACACGTAGACCACCCGCGGCACCCGCGCCCCGATGAGCGCCGTGCCGACCAGCGATGACAGCCCGGTGCGCGGCGGATCCACCACGATCGTGCCGAAGTCGTTCAGACGCGTCCGTTGCACGAACGTCTCGACCGTCCGGTGGTGCACGCGCACGCGGCCTGTGGGCGCGGCGTTGGCCTGCAGATCACCGGCCGCCCAGTCGTCGCCTTCGACGGCGTCCACGGCGCAGCCCCGGCCGGCCAGCACCAGGCTGAACAGGCCGACGCCGGCGTAGAGGTCTGCGACGTCGGAGGCGTCTACCCGCGCGGTGGCATCGTTGACCAGCGCCTGCAGCAGGTAGCGGTTGCCCTGGAAGAACGCGCGGACGTGATGCCGCACGTCGACCGACGCCGCGCCGTCACCATCCAGCCCGATCGTGTCGATGACAAACGGCTCGCCCCAGGTCTGCCGCGAGCGGCCGCGTGCATCACTCGACGAGGCGCCGTCGAGGCCCGTCAGCGGCGCCAGCGTGTGCGCGGGCGTGGCCGATGTCACCTCGACGTGCGCCACGCGGCGGGCGCCGTCGATCGACTCCGCCCACTCCACTTCGGCGGTGATCTGCGGATCCGCGGCGACTTCGCCGCACAGACGGTCGAGGACCAGCGCGCTCTCGGGCGTCAGCTGGCGCGACCTGGTGATGTCGCAGAGCGCGTGCGAGCCCTCTTCGAAGAAGCCCCAGCGGCCGCGCCGCACGTGGACGCGGGCGCGCGTGCGGTAGCCGTCGGCGGGCCCGCTGGCCACCGGCACCGCCCCGACGTCGAGACGTCCGAGGCGACGAAAGGCGTCGGCAATCATCTCGGCCTTGAGCGCGGCCTGACGGGGGGCGCTGATATGCGCCAGCACGTGACCACCGCACGCCACCCCGTCATCCGCCGCCACCCGGTCGGGCGAGGCGTCGAGCACCTCCACCACGCGCGCGAAGATGGTGCGGCGCTGCACGCGCTCGATGCGGGCGACGACGCGCTCCCCGGGAATCGCGCCGGCCACGAGCACGATGGCGCCGTCGTGGCGCGCGATCATGCGGCCGCCCACCGCCGGCCGATCGATCGTGAGCGTCAGAAGCTCTCCGGGGGCCGCCATCAGTCGAACCTCACGACAGGCACGCCGGTGGCGGCGCGCACGAGACGTCCGCGAGCGGCCGCCACGGCCGCCTCCCACTGCCCTGGCTGGAGCCGGCTACGGAAGACCGCCAGTTCCTGTGCCGCCTCGGCGCCGAGCGCCGCCAGGCGCTCGGGCGGCAACGCCCGAGCCGCATCTTCGAGGAGCGTGCGATCGACCTCCGCCAGCGTGGCGACGAGGACCTCGCGCGCCGCGCCACGCGCGCTCGCGCTCGACGCCTGCACGGCGTCGAGTGCCGTCAGCGCCGCCTGCACCGGACCCTTGAGCGCCGCCGGCGCCCGATCGCTGGCGAGCGCAGCCGCCAGTTGCACGGCCACACGCTCGACGTGCGCGTGCAGCGACCCGCGCTTCGGCGCGGCGTCGGCACCGGCCACCGGCGCCACGTCGGTCACGCCGACGGCGCGACGCCAGCGGTCGTAGCCGTCGAGCACCTCGGCGTCGCAGAACTCGATGCGCACCGGACGCCGCCGCGCCTGCGGCTTGCGCTCGACCCGCTCGACGACGCGATCGATCGCTTCGCGCACGAGTGCCAGCGGGATGCCCTGCGCCGCCCATCCCTTCACCAGCTCGAAGGCCGGGCCGACCACCCGGATCAGATGGCCGTCGTTGCGCCGGCACAGATGGGCCTCCACCTCGCGGCAGTAGGCGTGCACCTCGTCGGCCGCCATCGCCGGCACCGTCGGATCGTCGATCCTCATTGCCACTGCACCGCCCCTGACGTGATACGCACGACCTCGACACCGGTGTCCACCAGCAGCGCGCCGGTCGCGTCCACGCCGGTGGTCGTGCCCTCGTGTTCGCCGGCGCCGTCCACCCAGGCCACCGGACGACCGGCCAAGCCGGTCGCGCGGATGCGCCAGCGATCGACGATCCGCCCGAAGCGGCCGTCGAGCAGATCCTGGTAGCGGCCCGCCCACGCCGCCAGCACCTCGGCCAGCACCAGCCCGGCATCCGGCGCCCGGCCGAGTTCACGCTCGATCGACGTCGCCCGTTCGCGTTCGCTCACATAGGGCACGTCGCGGATGTTGATGCCGACGCCGACGACGACATGCTGATCGGCGGAGCCGATGCGGTGGCCCTCGGCGAGCACGCCGGCCAGCTTGTAGCCATAGAACAGATCGTTGGGCCACTTGAGCGACGCTTCGAGGCCGGTGGCATGCCCGACGCCTTCCGCCACCGCGAGGCCGGCGGCGAGCGTCAGCAGGCCCAGCAGGCTGGGCGCGCCCTCCGCATATGGCGTCAGCGGCGGGCGCACCACGGTCGAGAAGTACAGCCCGGCGTCCACCGGGGACGACCAGGTGTGCCCGCGTCGTCCCCGTCCCGCCGTCTGGTGGGCGGCGATGACGACCAGCCCGTGTCCGCCCCCCGCCTCGGCCAGCGACGCCGCCGCGTCCATGGTCGACGGCAGCGATGCGACGTAGACGACCTCGCCGACGTGCCCGCCTAAGCGCGGACGCGCCGCCGCCATGGCGTCGGCAAGCGCGGCCGGCAGGGAGACGGACTCGGCCACGGCAATCAGCGGGGCGCCGGTTCGAGCTCGAAGCTCAGATCGACCGCCGGCGCGGAATGCGTGAGGGCCCCGATCGACACGGTCTCGGCACCGGTCGAGGCGATCTCCGGCAGCCGGTCGCGGGTCACCCCGCCCGACACCTCGACCCGCGCGCGTCCGGCCACGCGGTCGACGGCACGGCGCAGGTCGTAGGTGGTGAAGTTGTCGAGCAGCACCGAGGTGGCGCCGGCGGCCAGCGCTTCGTCGAGTTCGTCGAGGGTCTCGACTTCGACCTCGACGCGCAGGCCCGTTGCCGCCGCCAGCGCCCGGGTCACGGCCGCGGTGATGCCCCCGGCGAGTCGCTTGTGGTTGTCCTTGATGAGAATCGCGTCGTCGAGCCCGAGACGGTGGTTGGTGCCGCCACCGCAGCGCACCGCGTACTTCTCGAGGGCGCGAAAGAGCGGCGTCGTCTTGCGGGTATCGAGCACGGTGATCCGGCCGGCCGCTGCCGCCACGTGCGCCGCGGTGAGCGTGGCGATCCCCGAGAGCCGCTGCAGGATGTTGAGGGCCGTCCGCTCGGCCGTGAGGAGCGCCCGGGCATTGCCGGTCACGATCGCCACGGTGTCGCCGCGCTCGCAGCGCGCGCCGTCACCCCAGCGGACCTCGAAGATCGCTGCGGGATCGCACTGGCGGAACACCTCGAAGGCCACGTCGAGGCCGGCCACCACCAGCGACGCCTTGGCTTCGATGACGCCGCGCGCTCGCAGGTCGGCGTCGACGACGACCGCGCTCGTCACGTCGCCGCGGCCGATGTCCTCCGCAAGGGCCCGCGCCACGAGATCGCGATACGTCTCCACCGCCGGGGCCGCCAGCGACATCAGGCGGGCCCTCCGGCCGCCGCCTCGAAGGTCACCTCGGTCGAGAAGGCGTCGGCCGCTTCGAATACCAGCTCACGCACGGTGCCGGCGGCGCAGACATCGGTGCGCACGGTCTCGAGCGCGGCCAGGCGCTGGGCGGTGTCGCGCACGACGGCGCGCGCGACCGCGGTCTTCATCCCCACCTTCGCTTCCGACTTGGCGCGGCGAAGCGCCGCGGTCACCTCGGCCGCCACGGACAGCGTCGCCGCATCGCCTGGCGAGGCCGCCACGGCGCGGATCTCGTCCGCGGTCGGCCACGCCGCCGTATGCACGGACCCCGGCTGCCACCACGACCATACCTCGTCGGTCACAAACGGCAGGTACGGCGCCAGCAGTCGTGTCAGCACCGACAGCGTCGCGCGCATCGCGGCATTGGCCGACTGCGCCCCCTCGGGTCCGTGATCGCCGTAGCGGCGCGCCTTCACCAGCTCGAGATAGTTGTCGCAGAACGACCAGAAGAACGACTCGGTACGATCGAGCGCGCGGGTGTACTCGTAGCGGTCGAGCGCGGTGGTCGCCTCGGTGATGAGCTCGGCAACACCAGCCAGCAGGGCGCGATCGAGCGGCGCGGTGACCTGCCCGACCTCGGCCTCACGTCCGAGCACGAACTTCGAGGCATTCAGGAGCTTCATCGCCAGCCGCCGGCCGATCTTCATCTGGCCGACGTCGAAGGCGGTGTCCACGCCCGGCCCGCCGCGCGCCGCCCAGTAGCGGACGCCGTCGCTGCCGTATTCCTGCAGCATGCCCGTGGGCGTGACGACGTTGCCTTTGGACTTCGACATCTTCTTGCGATCCGGATCGAGCACCCAGCCCGAGATCGCCGCGTGCCGCCACGGCAACGAGTCGTGCTCGAGATGCGCGCGCAGCACCGACGAGAACAGCCAGGTGCGGATGATGTCGTGCGCCTGCGGCCGCAGATCCATCGGGAACGTGGTGGCGAACAGGTCGGGGTCGCGTTCCCAGCCGGTGACCAGCTGCGGCGACACCGACGAGGTGGCCCAGGTGTCCATGACGTCCGGATCGCCGACGAAGCCGCCGGGCTGGCCGCGCTGGGCCTGCGTGAAGCCCTCGGGGACGTCGGTGGACGGATCGACCGGCAGGCGCGACTCGGCGGGGAGAACACGCTGCCCGTAGTCGGTGGTGCCGTCCTGGCGCACGCCGTACCACACCGGGAAGGGCACGCCGAAGAAGCGCTGGCGGCTCACGCACCAGTCGCCGTTCAGGCCATGCACCCAGTTCTCGAACCGCGTGCGCATGTACTCGGGGTGCCATTGCAGTTCGCGGCCGCGGGCCAGCAGCCTGTCCTTGTGTTCGATGGTCTTGAAGAACCACTGCCGGCTGGTGACGATCTCGAGCGGACGGTCGCCCTTCTCGAAGAACTTCACGTTGTGCGTGATCGGCTTCGGCGCCCCGAGCAGATCGCCGGATGCCGTCAGCAGCTCGGCGATCTTCACCTGCGCCTTCTTTGCCGACAGCCCGGCGAGCTGGTCGTAAGCGGCCTGCGCGGCCGCCGGTGCCACCGATTCCCAGCCGGCGCTGCCCCAGGTCACCGGGCCGAGCGTGCCGTTGGGCTGAATCACCGCCCGCACCGGCAACTTCAGTTCGCGCCACCAGGTGACGTCGGTGGTGTCGCCGAAGGTGCAGATCATGGCGATGCCGCTGCCCTTCTCCGGATCGGCGAGCGGATGGGCGACCACCGGCACGCGCACCCCGAACAGCGGCGTCACGACGTCGGTGCCGAAGAGCGGCTGATAGCGGGCGTCGTCGGGATGCGCGACCAGGGCGACGCAGGCCGGGAGCAGTTCCGGACGCGTCGTGTCGATCTCGACATAGCCGCTTGCGCCAGGCGGAGTCGAAGCACCAACCGCGCCGGCGCGGGCGAAGCGGAGCCGATGATAGGCGCCGGGCATCTCGCGGTCTTCGAGTTCCGCCTGCGCGACGGCGGTCTTGAAGTCCACGTCCCAGAGCGTCGGTGCTTCGAGCTGATACGCCTGGTCGCGCCCGAGCAGCCGCAGGAAGGCCAGCTGCGACACCCGCTGGGCCGGCTTCGCGATGGTCGCATAGGTCATCGACCAGTCGATCGAGAGCCCCAGGTACTTCCACAGGTGTTCGAACGCCTTCTCGTCCTCCACCGTGAGCTTGATGCACAGCTCGATGAAGTTCGGCCGCGACACCGAGACCTGCTGCTTGTCCGGCTTCTCGGGGGGCTGGAACGCCGGGGCGTACGGCAGCGACGGATCGCAGCGCACGCCGAAGTAGTTCTGCACCCGGCGCTCGGTGGGCAGGCCGTTGTCGTCCCAGCCCATCGGATAGAAGACCGCCAGGCCGCGCATGCGCTTGAAGCGCGCGATGATGTCGGTGTGCGTGTACGAGAAGACGTGGCCGACGTGCAGCGACCCGCTCACCGTGGGCGGCGGCGTGTCGATGGCGTAGACCTGGTCACGCGGCCGCGAACGGTCGAACCGGTAAGTGCCCTCGCGCTCCCAGCGCTCGGTGAGTCTGGCTTCGAGACCTTCGAGCGCGGGCGATTCGGGGACGGCGGACGGCTGATGTGTGTGCATGGGACGGAGGCGCGGCCACGGGGCGGCGAACAGTCCCTCATCGTACCGAGTCGCTCCGGCGCACGCAACCGCGACAGCGGCGTCGGAACGGCGCCCGGCGAAGCCTAGCGCGGCGCGGGCGTCGCCCGCAGGCGCGCAATCTCTTCGCGCACCAGGCGCTCGGAGACGTCGGCCACCACCAGGCGCGCGACTTCCGCAACCAGCGCCGGCGCCAGCTCGCGCACCAGGCGCTCGGCCGCCTCGCTGGTGGCCGCCGGGGCGACGCGTTCGGCCGCCGCCACCGCCGAGGCTGCCGCGGCCTGCTCGGCCCGCTCGGTCAGGAGCGCGGCCATTCGGCGCTCGCGGTCTTGGTCGCCGCTCCAGATGGCGGCCACCCGCGCGGCGACGCGTTCGAGGTCTTCGTCACGAAGGGCGTGCGGAGCGTCGGTCTCGACTGCGTGCATGGCTGGGGACTCCTGGGCGGATGACTCGACGGCCGGCGCCTCGGCGTCGGCGGGCGAATGCGTGGCAATCGGCACGGCCTCGACGTCCACGGCCGCGTCCATGGCTGGAGCCGCGATCTCCGTCGGCGCCCACGGGGCCTGCGCCGCGCGGCCGGCCCGCAAGGCGCTGCGCACGGCGTCGATGAGCTGCAGCGAGTCGAGCGGCTTGCGGATGACGCCGCGCACGCCGGCCGCGGCGATCCCGGCGTCGTCCACCACGTCGTGCTGGCCGGCCATCAGCAACACGGCGACCGGCCTCTCGCCGCCATGCGCCTGAATGTGGCGGGCGACCGCCAGCCCGTCGGGTGGCGCGTCCATCATCAGGTCGGACAGCACCACCGCCGCGGGCCGGTCGTCCCAGGCGGCCAGGCCTTCCTGACCGGTGGCGGCCGTGACCAGCTCGACCTGCTGGTCGGCGAACGTCATCTCGACCACACGGCGCGTGATGCGGCTTTCGGAGATCAGGAGGACTCGGGGGGACACTACCGTCATGGGGATCAGTCTCCGATCCCCACGTCGTGCAAGCTCTACGCCGTCAGGCGTCGGAGCGCACCCGGGCGTGGGCGGCGATGAAGTCCACGATCGCCTGCATCGGCGTGCCCGGAATGAAGATCCCTCGCACGCCCATGGCGTGCAGTTTCGGGAGATCCTGGTCGGGAATGATACCGCCGACGACGACCAGCACGTCGTCGAGGCCCTGCGCCCTGAGCAATTCCATGACCCGGGGACAGATATGCATGTGCGCCCCTGACAGAATCGACAGTCCGATCACGTCCGCGTCTTCCTGCAGTGCGGCGCCGACGATCATCTCCGGCGTCTGGCGGAGGCCCGTATAGATGACCTCCATGCCGGCGTCGCGCAGCGCGCGGGCGATGACCTTGGCCCCGCGGTCGTGCCCATCCAGGCCCGGCTTGGCGATGACGACTCGTATCTTTCTGTCCATCGGCTCTTTCGCGAGGCCGCGCCGGCCGAGCACACGCCCCAGCCCCAGTCCCCAGCCCCTAGATGATCGGCGTCTCTTCCCACTCGCCCCAGACGTCGCGCAGGGCATCACACATCTCGCCGACGGTGCAGTAGGCGCGCACGCACTCGAGCATCGGCTCCATCGTGTTGCCGGTGCCGGCGGCCGCCGACTTCAGCGCATCGAGGGTGCGGCGCACGGCGCCGTTGTCACGCGACACCTTGAGCGCCTCGAGGCGCGCCAGCTGAATCTCCGAGGCGCGATCGTCGATGTACAGAATCTCGATCGGCGGCTCGTTCTGCTGGATGTAGTCGTTGACGCCGACGATGATCTTCTCCTTACGCTCGACCGCCTGCTGGAACTGATACGACGCTTCGGCGATTTCCTTCTGGGGATACCCGAGTTCGATCGCCTCGACCATGCCGCCCATGCGGTCGATCGTGTCCCAGTACCTGAGCGTCCCCTGCTCCATCTCGCGCGTCAGCGCCTCGACGAAATACGAGCCGCCCAGCGGATCGACCACATTCGTCACGCCGCTCTCGTGGGCGATCACCTGCTGCGTGCGCAGGGCGATGGTCACCGCTTCTTTGGTCGGCAGCGACAGCGCCTCGTCGAGCGAGTTCGTGTGCAGCGAGTTGGTACCGCCGAGCACGGCTGCCAGCGCCTGCAGGGCCGTGCGCACGACGTTGTTGTAGGGCTGCTGCGCGGTCAGCGAGACGCCGGCGGTCTGGGTGTGGAAGCGCAGCTGCCACGACTTCGGGTCCTGCGCGCCGAAGCGGGTCCGCATGGCCTCGGCCCACAGCTTGCGGGCGGCGCGGAACTTGGCGACTTCCTCGAAGAAGTCGCTGTGAGAATTGAAGAAGAAGGAGATGCGCGGCACGAAGTCGTCCACCTTGAGGCCCGCATCCACGCCGTACTGCACGTATTCGAGCCCGTCGCGGAGCGTGAACGCCAGCTCCTGGAGGGACGTCGATCCGGCTTCGCGGATGTGATACCCGCTCACCGAGATGGTGTTCCAGCGCGGCACCTCCCGGCTGCAGAAACCGAAGATGTCGGTGATGAGCCGCATCGAGGGCCGCGGCGGGAAGATGTATTCCTTCTGCGCGATGAATTCCTTGAGGATGTCGTTCTGGATGGTGCCGGAAATCTTCTTCCAGTCGGCGCCCTGCTTCTCGGCCACCACCAGGTACATCGCGAAGATCATCGGCGCCGGCGAGTTGATCGTCATCGAGGTCGTGATGTCGCCAAGCGCGATGCCGTCGAACAGTCGCTCCATGTCGGCCAGCGACGTGATGTTGACGCCGCACTTGCCCACCTCGCCGAGCGACAGCGGATGATCGGGATCGCGGCCCATCAGCGTCGGCAGATCGAAGGCCACGCTCAGCCCGGTGCCACCGGCGGCAATGAGTTCCTTGTAGCGGGCGTTGGTCTCTTCGGGGGTGCCGAAGCCGGCGAACTGCCGCATCGTCCACAGCTTGCCGCGGTAGCCGCTGGGATGGATCCCGCGGGTGTAGGGAAACTCGCCGGGCTGGCCGAGATCCCGCACGGGATCGATGCCGATCAGGTCTTCCGCGGTATACAGGCGCTCGATCGACCGGCCCGAGATGGTCGTGAAGGGTCCGGGGCGTTCCGGCGACTTGCGCAGGGTCGGCTCGAGCACCTCGCGCGTCCAGCGCGCCTTGTCACTCGTGGCGGGTGTCACCGGCGTGGCCATCGATTTCAGTATAGAGGATGCTCATCCGGCTTCACGGCCTCGGCCGACGCCTCACGCCAGGCATCCATACCCCAGACGCATGGCACTGACGTGCAATTGACATCGACGTCAGAGCCGGGCTACTTTTGGTCGTTTGTTCGACCCGCCCGGATGCGGCCCCTCGTGGGCTGACGGGCACACAAAGGACCCATCCGATGGCGACACACGGCAGCGTTTTCAGCGCGATGCTCCAGGAATTCGAAGGCGCGGCGCGCATTCTCGATCTCGACCCCGGCATCTGGCAGATCCTCACGCATCCCAAGCGGCAGGTCACCGTTTCCTGTCCGATTCAGCGCGACAACGGACAGATCGAGGTCTTCACCGGCTACCGGGTGCAGTACAACATCACGCTCGGCCCGGCCAAGGGCGGCATCCGCTATCACCCCGGCGTGACACTCGACGAAGTGACCGCGCTGGCCGCCTGGATGACCTGGAAGTGCGCCGTGGCCCAGGTGCCCTTCGGCGGCGGCAAGGGCGGGATCATCTGCGATCCGACCACCATGTCGCGCCGCGAACTCGAGGCGCTCACCCGCCGTTACACCGCCGAGATCATCGACCTCATCGGACCCGAAAAGGACGTGCCGGCGCCCGACGTCAACACCGACCCGCAGATCATGGCGTGGTTCATGGACACCTACTCCATGCACGTCGGGCACACCTCGACCGCGGTCGTGACCGGCAAGCCGGTCGAGATGGGCGGCTCGCTCGGCCGTCGCGAGGCCACCGGCCGCGGCGTCATGATCATCGCGCGCGAGTCGGCCCGTCACCTCGGCTTCGAGCTCCGCGACTCGACGGTGGCCGTGCAGGGCTTCGGCAACGTCGGCTCCATCGGCGCCGAGCTCATGCATGCCGAAGGCGCGAAGATCCTCGCCGCCACCGACTGGAAGGGCGGCGTCTACAACCCGAAGGGCCTCGACATGCCGGCCCTGCTGAGGTGGACGGCCGAGAAGAAGACCGTCGCCGGGTTCCCCGACTCCGAGCCCATCACCAACGACCAGCTCTTCGGCCTCGACGTGGACGTCCTGGTGCCGGCAGCGCTCGAAAACCAGATCACGGCCGCGAACCAGGCGACAATCAAAGCGAAGATGGTCATCGAGGGCGCCAACGGCCCGACCACACCAGACGCCCACCACGCCCTGCACGAGCGCGGCGTGTTCGTCGTGCCCGACATCCTCGCCAACGCCGGCGGCGTCACCACGTCATACTTCGAGTGGGTGCAGGATCGCCACGGCTACTTCTGGACCGAGAAGGAAGTGAACGAACGCCTCGAGGTGAAGATGGTCGAGGCCTTCGACGCCGTGCTGAAGACCGCGAAGAAGCACAACGTGGACATGCGCACCGCCGCCTACATCGTGGCCATCAACCGCGTGGCGACGGTGACGCGCATGCGCGGGATGTATGCGTAGGAACAGTGACTGGGGACTAGGGGCTGGGTGCTGGGGCGTGCCGACGTCACGCTGCGCATCGCCTCGTTACACTCGGCGAAGCACCAGCCCTGGTTTTCCGTAGGCGTGTGCCAGCACGACGTCCGCCCGCCCCAGCCCCTAGCACCCAGAACCCAGCACCTTCCGGATGGTCGTCCCGCGGCGAAGCCGCTAGCCGACCATCCGAAAAGCCACCAGCTCCGTCACGTCGGCGCCGTCGGGCCCCTTGGCGGCGATCTCGATCAGGAACTCGCCGGCCGGCAGGCTGGCGAGCGGCACGTCGAGGGTGGCGGTGCCGCCGTCGGTCGGCGGCGTCACCGGCAGGTCCACCATGCGAACGCCCTGCCGGTTCAGAAGACGCGCCGTGTAGGTGAGTGCGGCGGCCTGCCCGCCCGGCGCCACGCCGTCAAGTCGCAGGAACAGTCGCTCGGTGCGCCGGAATTCCCGAGTGGCGGTGGGCGCCGCCGTGGCGTCGTTCTTGATGGCCTGGAACTCGCGCGGCGTGCGCGCCACGTAGACCCGCGGCGTGGTGAGGCGGGCCTTCGGTTCGGTGAAGTCGGGCACCTCGATGGTGCGGTCGTCGGTGTCGAGCACCTCGTCGGGCTTCTCCTCGATCGACATCCGCAGGCTGACCTTACCCGGCGGCGCCTCGAAGGTGACGGCGCCGCGGCGCGCGCTGGCGGGCGCGTCGGCGGCCGGATCCGTTCCCACCTGGCCCTTGTAGAACTGATCGCCGTCCGGCGACGCCGCGGTGAGAATCACCCGACCCACCGGGGCCCGGCCACTGCCGGGCGTCGGCGCAATGCCCTCCCACACCACCGTCACCTGCGTCTTGCCACCGTCGGCCGGCGCCGTGCCGACCCAGGTGCGAATGAGGCGGCGGTCGGCGCTGGCGGTGATGCCGGCCAGCGACTTCGTGATGGCCGGCGGCGGGCCGGGCTTCGGGGGGGCGATGGCCCGCGCCGTCTCGACCGCGGTGAGTGCCCAGTAGCCCTTGCGGGCCCGCACCTGCACCCCGGGCCGGCGCACTCGCACCTTGATCGGATGGAACTTGCCGTCGCTGCGCGACTGCGTGGAGTTGTAGCCGAGCAGGTAGTAGGCGCTCGAGTCACGCACGATCTGCTTCATGCCGGCGGCCAGATCGTTGCGGTTGATGATGGCGCGCCCGTCGGTCTCGCCGGCCAGCACCTGCAGCGTGTTCTGCGTCTGGCGCAGGGCGTCCTGACTCGCCCGCCCGGCGACGTTGTCCTGGATATCGAACTCGCCGGTGGACAGGCCGCGCGGATCGACGGCGTAGATGGCGGTGTTGCTGCGGTTGGCTTCCTCGAACACGCGCTGCAGTTCGCCCTGCACGTCGAGCTCGGCGCTGAAGCGCGCCCGATCCTCCGTCATGTTGTCGCCGGCAAACGGGTTGTTGCGGTTGGGATTGCCGAGGCCGGGCATCGACGCGATGGGGCCCCGCAGCTGCGGTGGCAGCATCCCGATGTAGCCTTCGCTCACGAGCACGATGGCCTTGCGGCCTTCGCGCAGCGCCCCCAGCTTCACCGACAACCCGGTCAGCGCCGACAGCGACACCTGCCGGCGGATGCGTTCGACCACCTCGACCGGCTGATTCGAGTAGCGGTCTTCGAGAGCATTGCGCGGCGTGTAGTCGAACTTGCGGCCCTGGAAACGTTCGATGGCGTGCACGAGCTGTTCGTGATTGCGTGTCAGCACGACGGTGTCGAGCGGACTGAGCGGATACATCACCGACACCAGGTCCTTCGGCCCGAGCTGCGTCTGGACGAAGTCGACGAGGTGCTTGCGCGCGGCCATGCTGTTGCCGAGCCGCACGTGATACTCGTCGAGGAAGAAAATGAAGATGCGCGCGTCTTCGTCGGCGGCGGCGTTCTCTTCGTCCTGACGGGTGGAGAGCCGGCCGGTCGTCTCGACCGGCGCGGTGGTGTCGATCTTCACCAGGCGGAACGCCTCGACGATCTGGCGTTTGTCGTCTTCGATGACCTCGAAGTCGTCCTGGGTGAGGTCGGTCACCGGATTGCCCTGCTTGTCGGTGACGATGGCATCGACGCGCACGAAGTTGACCCCGGCCCGGAACACCGGCTGCTCGGCTTCGGCGGGCGGTGTCGCCGGCGCCTGCGCGGCGGGCGCCGGGGCCGCCGGAGGCGGCGTCTGTACGGCCTGCTGACCGACGACTGCCACCGCACCGGCCACGCTCACGGCACATACCGTGGCGAGGGCGAGACGAACGCTGCTCGAAACCATGGTCGGCACACCTCGAGGGGAACTGGCTGGGGCGCTGGCCCGATGATAACATCGAGAGCCGAGCCGAGGCCCGCACCGAGACCAGTCTCCGCGCGGGTGTCTCGCCTCCCGAAACCGAAGGTGCCCGTGTCCGACTCGACCTCCGCCCCGCCTCTCGCCCTGACCCAGCTGTCCGACGACGAACGGCTCTTCGCGGACAGCGTCTACGAGTTCGCCCACCGCGAGGTGCGCCCGCTGGTCCGCGAGATGGACGAACACGCCAAGATCGCGCCGTCGCTGCTGCCGAAGCTGTTCGACCTCGGCATCATGGGCATCGAGATTCCGGAGGAGTACGGCGGCGCCGGGGCCACGCTGTTCCATTCGGTGCTGGCCGTGGAGTCGCTGTCGCGCGTCGATCCGGCGCTCGGCGTGCTCGTGGACGTGCAGAACACCCTGGTCGTGAACTCGTTGGTCCGCTGGGCCAGCGCCGAGCTCAAGCAGCGCTACCTGCCGAGGCTGGCCGAGAACACCATCGGCGCATTCTGCCTCTCGGAAGCGGGCTCGGGCTCGGACGCCTTCGCGCTCACGACCCGCGCCGTCGACACCGGCGACGCCTACCGCCTCACCGGCCGCAAGCTCTGGATCACCAACGGCAACGAGGCCGACCTGTTCATCACCTTCGCCACCATCAATCCCGAGGCCGGCTACAAGGGCATCACCGCGTTCGTCGTCGAGCGCGGCATGCCCGGCTTCACCGTCGGCCGCAAGGAAGACAAGCTCGGCATCCGCGCCAGCAGCACCTGCGAGCTGCTGTTCGAAGACTGCGTGGTGCCGAAGGCCAATGTGCTGGGCGAGGTCGGCAAGGGCTACAAGGTGGCGATCGAGACCCTGAACGAGGGCCGCGTCGGCATCGGCGCGCAGATGCTCGGGCTGTCCCAGGGCGCCTTCGACCACGCCGTGAAGTACGTGAAAGACCGCGCCCAGTTCGGCAAGGCGATCGCCGAGTTCCAGGGCGTGCAGTTCCAGATCGCGCGGATGGCGGCCGACGTCGAGATCGCGCGGCTCCTGACCTACAACGCGGCGCGCCTGCGCGACCAGGGCAAGCCGTTCCTGCACGAAGCGGCCATCTGCAAACTCGTCACTTCCGAGATCGCCGAGCGCGTGACCTCGGAAGCGATCAACCTGTTCGGCGGCAACGGCTTCGTGAAGGAATACCCCGTCGAGAAGCTGTACCGCGACGCCAAGATCGGCCAGATCTACGAGGGCACGTCGAACATGCAGCTTGTCACCATCGCCAAGGCCTGCCTGGCCTGACGGCGACCGTTACACGAGGAGCGACACGTGGCCACTGTGCTGACCTTGCCGGTGCACGGCATGACCTGCGGCGGATGCGAGAACGCGGTAAAGCGGGCGGTGGGCGCCATGCCAGGCGTGGCCGAGGTGGCGGCGTCGCACGTCGCTCACCAGGTGACGATCACCTTCGACCCGGCACTGGTGAGCGCCGCCGACATCGCCGCGAAGATCGGCAAGCTCGGCTACGCCGTGCAGCCGTAGCCCTTCGCGCCGGTGCGCGGCCCGTTGTCTCCTGCGATCACGCCGGGAAGGTGCCGGCGGCGACGGCTTCGGCTTCGCGGACCCGGTCGCCCAGCACCTGCGCCACGGTGGAGCCGTCGCGCCGGAGGCGCTCGAGCGGTGTGTCAGGGCGAAAGGCCTCGCTGCCGCAGGCCTGCTCGGCCGCGGTGAGCGCGGTCGTCAGCGCGTCGAGCGCGTGCAGGCGCGCCAGACCGCGGGCGATGCGGGTGGCCTCGGCGTCCAGCGGCTGGCTGGCGGCGTCCCACAACAGCAACCGCGAGCCGTCCACCGCCGTGGCCGCATCGGCCACCAGCGGCTGGCCCGTATGACCGGTCACGCCAGCCGCGCGCGAGACATTCAGCGCCGCGACGCCGGCCTCCACCGCGGCCCGGCCCGCACCCACGATGGTCGCGGTCACGGCCAGCTGCCATGACGGATCGGCGCCGAGGGCCGCGCGCAGGCCGTCGACGTCGGCCCCGCGCAGGCCGCTCCACTGCGCCTTCGTCGTGATGGCGGGCGCGCCCAGGGCCTCGCCGGCGGCGACCAGCGCCAGCGTCGGCGACACGACCGCCAGCGCTTCGATCGCCACCACCCACTCGACGCTGGCAGCGGCCGGCGCCGTCGGCACGATGGCGCGAATGGCCGCCCGCAGCGACGCCGGAACCTCGGCGGCATGGTCGGCGCCGGCAGCCGCCGGGGCCACCACATCGCGGGCGACCGCATCGGCGGCGGCGCGGCGGGCGGCGGCGTCAGTCTCGAGTTCGAAGGTCATCGGCGGAGTCTCCTGCGGCACTGGTGAGACGCGCCAGCACCGGGCGCAGTCGCGCCGCGGTCGTGTCGAGCGTCTCGGGCAGCACGCGCACCTGTCCCACGACGGGCATGAAGTTGGTGTCGCCGTTCCAGCGCGGCACCAGGTGCACGTGCACGTGGTCGACGATGCCGGCGCCGGCCGGCCGGCCGAGGTTCAAGCCGATGTTCATCCCCTGCGGACGGTAGACCTCGGCGAGCGCCATCTCGGTCAGCCGCGTCAGGCGCGCGATCTCGACCAGTTCGTCATCGGCGAGCCCGGCCAGCGTGGCGACATGGCGCTTCGGCACCACCATCGCGTGGCCGCCGTTGTAGGGATACAGGTTCAGGATCACGTACGCGGTGGGACCGGTGTGCAGGACCAGCGCCTGCGCCTCGGGACTGTCGACGTGGCAGAAAACGCAGCCGGCCGGCTCACGCTCATCGCGCGTCACGTAGGCGTGGCGCCAGGGTGACCAGAGCCGTTCCACCAGGCGTCCGTTCTAGAACGAGGAGGAAGGTCCGGGCGCGGGCGCGCCGGGCTCGTCGTCCTCGCGGTTGATCAGGTCTTTCAGTTCCTTGCCCGGCTTGAAGTACGGCACGCTCTTCGGCGGCACGTCCACCTTGTCGCCGGTCTTGGGATTGCGGCCCTTGCGGGGCTCGCGCTTGCGCAGGCGGAAGCTGCCAAAGCCCCGCAGCTCGATCTTCTCGCCGCGGTGCAACGCGTCGATGATGCTCTGGAACACCGTCTCGACGATGACCTCCGAGTGCTTTTTCGTGAGGTCCGAGACCCGCGATACTTCTTCGACCAGCTCCGCCTTCGTCATAAGTGAATACCGAATACCGAATGGCGAATTAAGAACTTCTTCATTCTTAATTCTTTATTCGTTATTTAT
>JANNIB010000166.1:0-5110 GCA_031404695.1 Acidobacteriota bacterium | reverse complement strand
GGCCCTTGCGGACCGGCCGGCCCCACCGCTCCCACAGCGCCCGGCGCGCCAGCCGCGCCCTCCACACCCTTGGCGCCGTTCGCGCCGGACGGCCCCTGCGGACCAGCAGCGCCGTCAACGCCCGCAGGTCCTTGCGGGCCTGCCGGACCAATCGCCCCCGGGGCGCCGTCCACGCCATTTATTCCGTTCGCGCCCGCCGCCCCGTCGTTCCCCGCCGGCCCTTGCGGACCGGCCGGACCCTGCGCGCCGTTTGCGCCAGTCGCACCCGCAGCGCCGTCATTGCCAGCCGGGCCTTGCGAACCCGCCGGACCCGCGACGCCCTGCGGACCAACGGCGCCCGCCGGGCCTTGCGCACCTGGTGCGCCATCGTTGCCTGCCGACCCCTGCGGACCCGCCGCGCCGGGCGCTCCGTCAGTACCCGCCGGGCCCTGCGGACCCACGGGACCCGCGACACCTTGCGGACCAGCCGCACCGGGCGCTCCGTCATTGCCCGCGGGCCCCTGCGGACCCGCAACACCCGGCGCGCCATCGTTACCTGCCGGTCCCTGCGGTCCCGCGACACCCTGTGCGCCGGGCGCGCCATCGCTACCGGCGGGACCTTGCGGCCCCACGGGGCCAACCGCTCCCTGCGGCCCGGCGGCACCTGCCGGGCCCTGCGCCCCTGCCGCACCATCAGCGCCGGCCGGGCCCTGCGGACCCACCGGACCAATCGCGCCCGTGGCGCCGGCGGGACCCGCCGGCCCCTGCGCGCCATCCACACCTGCGGCACCCGTCGCGCCCACCGCGCCGGGAGCCCCGTCGCTGCCTGCCGGTCCCTGCGGACCGATCGTACCAATCGCCCCCTGCGGCCCCACCGGACCCGCGGGGCCCTGCGCGCCGGCCGCACCTGCCGGCCCCTGCGGACCCCCCGCGCCAGCCACGCCGGCCGGCCCCGTGGGCCCCGCAGGGCCCTGGGCGCCCGCCGGTCCCTGAGGGCCGGTCGGTCCCGCGGGACCCGAGCCAATCGCGGCCGCAAGGCCACTCAGGTCGGCGTTGAGGAGTACCAAGCCCGGCGACACGCGCAAGGGCTGGAAGGCCGGCGACGGTGAGGTCGCCACCTGAATGTAGTAGCGGTCGAGTTCGGTGCCGCTGAACGGCGGCGTCACGCTCACGACGGCCCGACCGCTGCCGTCAAGACTGCTGAATGCGAGCAGCACGAAATCCGCGCCCACGGAGAACGACACGCCGGCGTAGGCGAAGCCGGACCCCTTGGAGCTGCCGAGGATGGCAAAGTTCTCACCCGGCGCGCCGGTGACGGTGACGATGGTGGCGCCGCCCGGCGTCACCACGGTCTTGCTCAGCGTGACGGTGGGGACCTGCGCGCCAGCGTTGGTCGACGTCAGCGGCACGGCGACGAGCACCGCCAGCACGACCGCACCGATCCGCATCCACGCTCCACTCCCCCCGATATCCACAAGTCCGTCGCGCTTCATACTGATTCTGTCTCCCGTTCCGGCTATTCGCCTGTCCGGCTTACAGCACGAAAGATGCCATCAGGAAAAGTGTTGTTTTTCGTTTCATTAGTGAGAACTGTGCGGCCCTCTACCACCGTGCGCACAATTTTGGCGCACACCAACCGTTTTATTGACGAGTGGTGTCAGCCACAATTTCCGTACACAAAACGGGCGCGAGGCCGAAGCCCCGCGCCCGCAGCGTGACAGTGAGACCGCGTGACAGCTGGACATCGGCCAGCGCTCTTGTCGAGCCCCAGCCCCCACCCCCAAGCCCCAAGTAGCGATAGGTGGCGGCCGTGTTCGGGCCATCCGGCGACACGCCGATGTAGTCGGCCTGTTCCTTCGTGAGCCGCGTGAGCTTCACGCCCAGCTTGTCTAGGTGGAGACGCGCCACCATCTCGTCGAGCTTCTTCGGCAGGATGTAGACGCGCTTGGCGTCGTAGGTGGTGCCCGACAGCGTCTCCTTGCCGGTGGCGCTGAAGTGCAGGTCGAGCTGCGCGACCACCTGGTTGGTGAACGACGAGCTCATCACGAAGCTCGGGTGGCCGGTGGCGCAGCCCAGGTTCAGCAGGCGGCCTTCCGCCAGCACGAGCACGCTGTGCTCGGCGCGGGTCGCGGTCGCCGGGAACACCCACTCGTCGTACTGCGGCTTGATCTGCACGCGCGTGGCGCCCGACTTCGCCAGGCCGGCCATCTCGATCTCGTTGTCGAAGTGGCCGATGTTGCCGATGATCGCCTTGTCCTTCATCCGCATCATGTGCTCGACGGTGAGGATGTTCTTGTTGCCGGTTGCCGTGATGAAGATGTCGGCAGTCTCGATGACCTCGTCGAGCGTGGTCACCTGGTAGCCTTCCATCGCCGCCTGCAGCGCGCAGATCGGATCGATCTCGGTGACGATCACGCGCGCGCCCTGGCCCTTGAGCGCCTGCGCGCAGCCCTTGCCCACGTCGCCGTAGCCGAACACTACCGCCACCTTGGCCGACAGCATGACGTCGCTGGCGCGGTTCAAGCCGTCGATGAGCGAGTGACGGCAGCCGTAGAGGTTGTCGAACTTGCTCTTGGTGGCCGAGTCGTTGACGTTGATGGCCGGGAACAGCAGCGTGTTGGCCGCGGTCATCTCGTAGAGGCGGTGCACGCCGGTCGTGGTCTCTTCGCTCACGCCCTGGATGCCCTCGGCGACCTTGGTCCACACACCCGGACGCGTCTTCAGTTCACGGCCGAGGGTCTCGAGGATGACGCCCCATTCTTCGGGATCGCTCTCGGCGTTGAACGCCGGAATCACGCCGGTCGCCTCGTACTCCTTGCCCTTGTGCACGAACAGCGTCGCGTCGCCGCCGTCGTCGACGATGAGCGACGGGCCGGAGCCATCCGGCCACAGCAGCGCTTCCACCGTGCACCACCAGTATTCCTGCAGCGTCTCGCCCTTCCACGCGAACACCGGCGTGCCCTTGGGATCGGCCACGGTGCCGCCGGTCTCGGGACGGCCGACCACCACGGCCGCGGCCGCGTGATCCTGCGTCGAGAAGATGTTGCAGCTCACCCAGCGCACGTCGGCGCCGAGTTCGGTCAGTGTCTCGATGAGCACTGCCGTCTGCACGGTCATGTGCAGCGAGCCCATGATCTTCGCGCCGGCCAGCGGCTTGGCGGCGCCGTACTGCTTACGCAGGGCCATCAGGCCCGGCATCTCGTGCTCGGCCAGACGGATCTCCTGGCGGCCGAAATCGGCGAGCGAGAGATCCTTGACCTTGAAGGGCTGGCGGCCCGCCGTGCGGGCGGCTTCGAATGCGTGAACGGTCGTCGCGGTTGCCATGTCTGTCTCCTGTGTGCGGTGTCGAATCGGTCGAACGGTCGTCTATCTGGTCGCGACGGCGCGGAAGAGCGCGGGGCCCTTCGCCGTCGCCTCGGTCGTCAGGGCCTCGAAGCGCACATCGGCAAAGCCTGCGCCCTCGAGCCACCGGCGGATCTGCGGCTCGGAGAAGCCGAGCCACACATGTCCCATCTGCTGCTGATAGTCGCTGCGGTCGTGGGGCAGCATGTCCACGACGAGCACGCGGCCGCCGGGCGCGACGACGCGCGCGGCTTCCGCGATGGCGCGCCCGGGGTCGGGCACGTGGTGCAGGACGAGCGCGAGCACGGCGATGTCGAGCTGCTGATCGTCCACCGGGAGGGCTTCGAGGGTGCCGCGCCGCACCTCCACATTGGCCATCGACGCCAGACGCGTGCGCGCCGCGCCGAGCATCTCGGCCGAGGCGTCCACGGCGATGACGCGCGTGACATAGGGCGCGACCAGCGCGCTGAACTGGCCGGTGCCGCACCCGAGATCGCCCAGCCGCAGGCGCCGGTCGAGCATCGCCAGCACCGCTTCCGACTGGAACTGCTGCCCGAAGAGCTCGGCCCGCAGGCGATCCCACTGGCCCGAGGCCGACGAGAAGAACTGCGCCGACTTCGACCGCCGCTCGGCCAGGGCGGCTTCGGCGCGGCGCGCATCCTGTTCGGCGGCCGAGGTGTCACTCGCCTGCTCGCGGATGAGCGGCCACAGACGCGTCGCCGGCTGATCGAGCGATGCCGACAGCCCGTAGTAGCGCGAGGTGCCGTCGCGGCGTGAGGTCACCCAGCCGTCGTCGGCCAGGGTCTTCAGGTGGCGGCTGACGGTGGACTGCGGCAACTGCACGACGGCACAGAGTTCGGTGACGGTGAGTTCATGCCGCTCGAGCAGCAGCAGGATTCGGCAGCGCACCGGGTCGGCGAGCGCCGTCATGTGCTCCAGCAGGCGAGGCATGCTGGGCCGGTCGGCGACGGCGAGGACGCGGTCTTGATTCATCCGTAAATCCGGATGTAAGGATATACATGACGGCCCGGGCCTGTCAACCCGTTGCAACCATTTCGCGGTGCCGCCCGTCTATGTTCCACACGCGTATACTCCCACCGCAGCTATGACTCAGGATCGCCATCGTCCCGAACGTTTCCTGCCCCTCCCGACAGCGTGGCTCGACATCCTGCTGGCCCTGTGCGCCGACGTCCTCCACGGCTACGCCGTGATGCAGGAGGTCGCCCGCGCCGCCGATGCGCCGTTGCACCCGGGCACGCTCTACCGCGCGCTGGCGCGGTTGCTGGAGTCCGAGCTCATCGTGGAACTCGACGAGCGGCCGCGCGAGGGCGACGACGAACGTCGCCGCTACTACCGCGTGACCGACCTCGGGCGCGCGGTGGCGCGTGCCGAAGCGGTACGCCTCGAACGCGTGCTCGCCCGCGCGCACGCCGCGAAGCTCTTTGCCTGACACGCCGATGCCGACGTCCACGCCCTGGCCCATCGCCGTCGCGCTGCGCAGCTACCCGCGGCAGTTCCGTGCCCGCTTCGGCGCCGATCTGTCGCGCGCCTTGACCGAGGCCTGGCGCAGCGCCGAGCGCGGCGATGGCCGCACGCGGCTGCGCGTCCGCGGCCGTCTGCTGGGCACCACGATCGCCTCGGGATGCGCCGAGCGCGGCGCCGCCCTGTCGCGCCAGACCTGGCGCACTCATCGTCCGCACTTCTACACCCCTGACGGGAGACGCGCCACCATGTGGGATTCGCTGATGCATGACGTTCACGCCGCCGTCCGTGGCCTGGCCTCGGCTCG
>JANNIB010000165.1:0-13793 GCA_031404695.1 Acidobacteriota bacterium | reverse complement strand
CGCGCCTCCTTGAGCAATTCGCGCAGCCGGTCGCCATGGGGCGCCACCGCCATCACTTCGGACGCGCGTCCGGTGCGGAGCGCTTCGATGACTGGGTTGATGCCGTAGATGATCATGGACAGGGGTTCGGGGCTAGGGGCTGGGGGCGGGGGCTCATTGACAGCTTCAGCCACGCTGTCTCGCTGTCCACCATCACGTATCTCGCTGTCCCGCTGCCGCAGTCAGACTGACAGAGCGGCGACGAACGCTGCTGAGCGTTCGCGGCAGCTCATGACGGGAGCGAGGCCGTCGGCGGTTGTGAGCAGGGACGCCTGATCGATCGCCGGCACCAGCAGATCGAGTTCCGGGCCATCCGGCTCGCCGGTGCAGACCAGGCGAATCGTGTGGAAGAGCGCTTTGCCCTTCGCGCCAGTCGTGGCGCCGACCTGCTTTGCCAGCGCACGAAACGCTTCTTTCGTCGTGAGCGGGGGCGCATCGGCCACGGCGGCCGCGAAGGCGCGTGCCACGCTCAGCGCGAGCGGCTCACGCGCCTCGCTGCCCACGTCGGGACGCGCCAGGGCGGCGGCGGCATCGAACGCGAACAGCAGGTGCAGGCGGTCAGGCAGGTCGCTCAACTTGTCGATCGAGGTGGTCAGCGGCGGCACCACGGCCATCAGCCAGGCCGAGAGCGCGGGTGACGGCGGGCTGGAAATCCAGCCGGCCTTCTCGAGGTACGGCACCGACAGCGGCACCAGGCGCTCGGGCGAGGCGAGCTTCAGGTAGTGCCGGTTCGCCCACGCCAGCTTCGCTTCGTCGAACACCCCGGCGCTGTGGCCCACCGACGTCAGCTCGAAGCGGGCCGCCAGCTGGTCGAGCGGCAGCAGTTCCTCGCCGTCGCCCGGCGACCAGCCGATGAGAGCCAGATAGTTCGCCAGCGCCTCGGGCAGGTAGCCCTTGGCGCGGAACTCGGCCACCGAGGTCGCGCCGTGGCGCTTCGACAGCGGCGCGTGATCGGGGCCGAGCACGAGCGACAGATGGGCGAAGGCCGGAGGCGTCCATCCGAACGCCTCGTAGACCAGAATCTGGCGCGGTGTGTTCGAGATGTGGTCCTCGCCGCGAACCACGTGGGTGATGTGCATGAGCGCGTCGTCGATGACGACGGCGTAGTTGTAGGCCGGAATACCGTCGCCGCGGACGATCACCGGGTCGCCGATGACGTCGGTGTGGAACGACACGGTGCCGCGCACGAGGTCGTCGAACGACACCACGCGATCGGCCGGCACGCGCAGTCGCACGGCCGGGCGCTCGCCTGCCGCTATCCGCGCGGCCACGACGGCAGGGTCGAGCGCGCGGCAGGTGCCGGCATACTTCGGCGGCGCACCCGCGGCGAGGGCGGCCTGGCGCCCGGCTTCGAGACGCTCGGGCGTGCAGAAGCAGTGGTAGGCGTGGCCGCGGGAGAGCAGGTCGGTGGTGTGCGCGGCGTAGAGGTCGAGCCGCTCGCTCTGTCTGTAGGGCCCCACCTCGCCGCCGGCGTCGATGCCCTCGTCCCACCGCAACCCGAGCCAGCGGAGATCGTCCTTGATGGCGGCTTCGGAGGCCGCGGTCGAACGCTCGCGGTCGGTGTCTTCAACGCGCAGGATGTAGGTGCCGCCGGCGTGGCGTGCCAGCAGCCAGTTGAACAGCGCCGTGCGCGCGTTGCCGACGTGCAGGTGCCCGGTGGGGCTCGGAGCGAAGCGGACTCTCATCATGGATAGCGGCTCGCGGCTAGCGGCTCGCGGCTAAGAGCAGGACTACGGCATGGCAGGCCATCGATTCGCCGCGGCCCATGCTGTCGACTCTCTCGTTGGTCTTGCCCTTCACGCTCACAGCCGACGGCGCCACATCGAGGGCGGCGGCGAGGTTGGCGCAGATCGCCGCGACGTGGGGCAGCAGCTTCGGTCGTTCGGCGATCACCGTCACATCGACGTTGCCGACGCGGAAGCCGGCCTCGTGCACCCGCTTCATGGCCCGACCAAGCAGCGCGATGCTGTCGGCGCCCTGCCACGCCGGGTCGGTATCGGGGAAGAGCCGGCCGATGTCGCCGAGCGCAGCGGCACCGAGTACGGCGTCGGTCACCGCGTGGCAGATGATGTCGGCATCGGAATGGCCGTCGAGGCCCGTCTCGAACGGAATGGCGACGCCGCCGAGGATGAGGGGCCGGCCGGCCACGAGCCGGTGGAGATCGTAGCCGGAGCCGATGCGCATGGCCGCCGGGACTGCGGCCTCGCGGTCCCGCGCGCGCGCCGCCGCCAGGTCCGAGGGTGTGGTGATCTTGACGTTGCCCGACTCCCCCTCCACCAGTTGCACACGACCGCCCAACCGTTCGACCAGGCCGGCTTCATCGGTCGCGAGGTCGGCCCGGGCGCCCTCGGCCAGCGCCGCCGCCAACACCTCGCGGGTGAACGCCTGCGGCGTCTGGGCGAGGTAGACGTCCTGTCGCGGCACGGTCGCCGCGACCCACGCGCGGCCGTCTTCATCCCGCCCGAGCTTCACCGTGTCGGTGGCGGCCACCGCGGGAATTGCCGCACCGCTCGACTGCGCCGCGTCGATCATGCGACCAACGAGGGCGGCGCTCGCAAACGGACGCGCGGCATCGTGCACGAGCACCACCTCGGTCGCGCCAGAGAGTGCGGCAAAAGCATTGGCCACCGAGTCCTGCCGCCGGGCGCCTCCCGCCACCGCGCGCACCGGGCACGGCCACGTCTGCATCACGCACGCCGGCGGCGGATCGAGATGTGCGGCCGGCAGTGCCACCACCACCTCGTGCACGTCCGGATGCGTGGCGAGCACCGCGAGGCTGCGCTCGAGCATCGAGCGTCCGTCGAGTTCGAGGAACTGCTTGGGCTGGCCGGCACCAAGCCGCGCGCCCAGGCCTCCAGCCGCGAGGATGCCGCCCACGCGCGGCCGCGTCACGCGGTCCATCGCGTCTCCTCGTGGCCGCCCACAGCAGTCTCGATGCGGGCTGCGGTGAGATCGAGCACCCGCGCCAGCGTCGAGGCCGACGTGCTCGCCGGCGCGTAGACGATGACGAGCGCATCGCGGGTCGGGCCGGTGACCATCGCGCGCGCCGAATCAGACGTGGGATTGCCGAACGGCCCGAGTTCATCGGCGACGGTCACGCGTCCCGCCACGTGCACGGTGTCCTTGCGGATGCCGCCGTAGGCCTCGCCGTCTCGTCCGAGACGCAGCGTGATCGAACCCGCCAGCGCCGCCCGGTCGTAGACCCCGTAGGGCAACTGGCATTCGAGCGAGCAGACGTTCACCGCGTCCACCAGGCCGTTCACGCGCGGGAACGGATCGCCGCGGCGCACCCGCCGCAGAAGCGCCTCGTTCGAGGGACGCGTCCTGGTCGGGTCGAGCCCGATCCGGCGGTACATCTCGCGCACGCTCTGCACATCGGCGGGCGGCGCGGCAACGACGGCGGCCGAGACCGCGGCAATCAGCGCATCGAGACCGGCTGGCTGCGAGTCCACCTCGGCTCCCCGCCACCACAGCACCGCGGGCCGCACGATGCTCGCAAGCGTTGCATCCACGGAGAACGGCGTCGGCACCAGGGAATTCTACCCTGTCCGTCACGGCACGGTTTTTCCGTGCCTGTACACTAGAAGGATGATCGATTTCCTGCTGCACGTGGATGAGCGGCTGGTCGCCATCGCGAATGCCGCCGGCCCGTGGGCCTACGTCGTGCTCTTCGCCATCATCTTCGCGGAAACCGGCCTGGTGGTGACGCCGTTCCTGCCGGGTGACTCGCTGCTCTTTGCGGCCGGGGCGCTCGGCGCCACCGGGCTCTTCGACCTGCGGATCCTGACGCCGGTGCTGGTCGCGGCGGCCGTGCTCGGCGACGCCGTGAACTACTCGGTGGGCGCCCGCTTCGCGCACCGCTTCCTCGCCCCGGACGGCGAGCGCGTGCCGGGTGCGCTCGGCCGCTTCGTCAAGCGGGAACACGTCGCCCAGGCGCACGAGTTCTTCGTGAAACACGGCGGCAAGGCCGTGGTGCTCGCGCGCTTCGTGCCGATCGTCCGCACCTTCCTGCCGTTTGTGGCGGGCGGCGCCGACATGCCGTATCGCACGTTTGCGTTCTACAACGTCACCGGCGCCGTCGCCTGGGTCGGCATCTGCGTCGGCGCCGGCTACCTGTTCGGGAACATCCCGGTCGTGAAGGAGAACTTCGAGCTGGTCGTGCTCGGCATCGTCGGCGTGTCGGTGCTGCCGATCGTGTTCGAGTTCCTGAAGATGCGGCGCAGTCGCCGCTAGCCAGACGCCGCTTCCGCGTCGACCTCGACGCGGACGACCTCACGCACGCGGGCGGCCAGCGCCCGCAACTCGTCGGGGTGCGGCTCGAGCGCCAGCGCCGACCTCATCGGCGGATGCACGATGACCCGCACGTCACCCGGCCTGGTCGTCAGCTCACCCTTGGTCATCACGTGCCGGCTGCCCACGACCGACACGGGCACGATTTGAATGCCCGTCTGGACGGCCGGCACGAAGCTGCCGCCCTTGAAAGTGGCCACGCGGCCGTCGCGGCTGCGCGTGCCCTCCGGAAAGACGATGAGTGACAACCCGCGGCCCGGCAGCGACGTCGCCCAGGCCAAGATTCCGGCGCGGTCCGGCCGCTTGCGATCCACCAGCATGTGCCCGGTGCGGCGGAGGTGCCAGCCGAGGAACGGGAAGCGGCCCAGCGACTCCTTCGCGATGATTCGCAGCTGGAACGGCAGCGATCCGAACAGCACTGGGATGTCGTAGATGCTCTGGTGGTTGGCGACGAAGACGTAGGTCGCTCCGGGCGTCAGGTGTTCGAGCCCCTCGACGCGCACACGCACGCCGGTGGTGGCGAGGATGAGACACGACCACCACTGCGCACACTTGTGGGCGAAGTGCCCGTGGCCGCCGACCAGCGTCGAGCCGAGCGACATGGTGCCGAAGATGGTCGTGTAGACCGTGATGGCTGGAATCAGCCAGAAGACGGTCCGTAACAGGTGGAACGACACGCGCGTCACCCGATGAGCACGTCGAGCGCTTCGCCGACGTGGCGGACGCCGACCAGGGTGGTGCCGGCGTCGTCGGCCTGCTGGCGGCTGTCGTCGTCCAGATTGGACGCCGGAAGTACTACCCGTGTGAAGCCGAGCTGGCGGGCCTCGCGCAGGCGCAGCGGCGCCTGCGGCACGCCGCGCACTTCCCCGCCCAGGCCGACTTCGCCGAAGACCGCCGTGCCCTGCACGATCGGCCGGTTGCGCACGCTCGAGGCCAGCGCGGCAATCACGGCGAGATCGGCCGCCGGCTCGTCGAGGCTCATGCCGCCGGCGATGTTCACATAGACGTCTTCACCGACCAGCACCAGCCCGGCACGCTTCTCGAGCACCGCCAGCAGCATCGACACGCGTCCCGAATCGATGCCGACGGCCATCCGGCGCGCCGTGCCGTAGGTCGCCGTGCTCACGAGTGCCTGCACTTCGACCAGCAGCGGCCGCGAGCCCTCGACGCAGCACAGCACCGCCGATCCCGGCGTGGCGGTGGGCCGTTCGGCCAGGAACATCTGCGATGGATTCGGCACCGGCCGCAGACCGCCGCCGGTCATCTCGAAGACGCCGAGTTCGCTGATGGCGCCAAAGCGGTTCTTCATGGCCCTCACGACACGGTGGGAATGATGCCGCTCGCCTTCGAAGTAGAGCACCGTATCGACCACGTGCTCGAGCACTTTGGGGCCGGCCAGCGCGCCGTCTTTGGTGACGTGGCCGACCAGGAACGTCGGCAGGTCGTGTCCCTTCGCGGTGAAGAGGAACTGGGTGGCGGCCTCGCGCACCTGGCCGATGCTTCCCGGCGCCGACTGGAACTTGAGCGAGAAGACGGTCTGGATCGAGTCGACGACCAGCAGCCGCGGACGCACCCGCCCGATCTCCTCGAGGATGCGCTCGACGCAGGTCTCGGCCAGCAGATACAGCGGCGCGTCGCCGACGCCGAGCCGCTCGCCGCGCGATTTCACCTGGTGTTCGGATTCCTCGCCCGAGGCGTAGAGTACCGGCCCGTGGACACGGGCGAAGTTCGCCGCCGCCTGCAGCAGCAGCGTCGATTTGCCGATGCCCGGCTCGCCGCCGAGCAGCACCAGCGAGCCCGGCACGATGCCGCCGCCGAGCACCCGATCGAACTCGTCGATGCCGGTTGTCAGGCGCGCAGTGTCGCTGTTCTCGATGTCGGCGTATTTCTTGGCGCCGCTGCTGCCGCCCGGCATCGAATAGCGGTGGCCGCCCGCCGCAAGTCCGCCGCCCGCACCCGCCGGCTCGGTCGGACGTTCCTCGACGAACGAGTTCCACGCGTCGCAGTCGGGGCAGCGGCCCAACCACTTCGCCGACTGGCTGCCGCACTCCTGGCACACGAAGACGGGCTTGGGAGCCTTGCTCATCTCACTGTCGATCCTATCGCGGAAGCGCGTGCGGACCTGGCCGTCAGGCATAGCGACGCTCGACGCGCGTCCCGATGCGGCACAGCACCTCGTACGGAATGGTGCCGATCCACGCCGCCATCTCGCGAGCATCGATCGTCTGCCAGGACGCCGGGCCCTGCGAGCCGAGGAACACCACCTCGTCGCCGGTCGACACGCCCTCGATCGCCGTGACGTCCACCGTGAGCATGTCCATGCTGACGGCGCCGACGATCGGGGCCCTGGTGCCGCGCACGAGGGCCGCGCCGCGCCCTTCGAGCCGCCGATCCAGGCCATCCGCGTAGCCGGCCGGCACGACCGCGATCGTCATCGGCGCCGCGGCCTCGTGCCGTCCGCCGTAGCCGATCCGTTCGCCGGCGCGAATGCCCTTCACCGCGACGACGCGACTGGTCAGGGTCATGGCCGGCGTGAGCGGCACCGTCGTCGCCATCGGCGCCGGCACCAGTCCGTAGAGCAGCAGGCCCGGCCGGATGAGGTCAGCCCAGGTGCGCGAGTCGCGCAGGGTGGCGGCGCTGTTGGCCGCATGGACCAGGCGCACCGGGCCGAGCGTGCGCACCGTCTCGCGCGCGGTCTCGAAGCGCTGCCGCTGGATCTCGAACATCGGGTCTTCGGCGTCGTCGGCGGTGGCAAAGTGGGTCGAGACGGCCTCGATGTCGAGCGCCGGGCTGGTGAACACCTCCGGCAGCGAGCGCGCGAGGTTGTCGAAGCGGAAGCCGAGGCGGTTGAGGCCGGTGTCGATTTTGAGGTGACAGGTGAGCCGCGTGGCCCGGGCCGCCGCGGCCGCGGCAAGAGCCCGGGCGGCCGCCGGACTCGACACGGTCGGCGTCAGATCGTGCGTGAAGACGCCGGCCACGTCGCTGACGCTGAGCGCCCCGAACACGAGGATGCGCCCGCAGATCCCGGCCTCCCGGAGTTCGAGCCCCTCCTCGATATCGGCGACCGCCAGCCACGCGGCTCCCGCCTCGACCAGCGCGCGCGCCACCGGCACCGCGCCGTGCCCGTAGGCGTTGGCTTTGACGACGGCGATGATGCCCGGCGGGGTGGCCGGGCCGGCGCCGGCCTCGCGGTTGTGCGCGGCTTCCCGCGCCAGGTGCGCGGTCAGCGCCCGGAAGTTCTGGCGGACGGCGTCGAGGTCGACGCCGGCCGAGGTGCAGCGGATCACTCGCCCGGAGCGAGGGGCATGAACTTGGTCTGCCCCGCGATGAAAGCCGTCTTTACGGTGCCGGTCGGACCGTTGCGTTGCTTCGACAGGATGAGCTCGGCGATGCCGTCGGTCTCGGCCGGAATCGAGCGGTCGGCCTTGTACATCTCGTCGCGGTAGATCATGATGACCACGTCGGCATCCTGCTCGAGAGCGCCCGATTCGCGCAGGTCCGACAGCATCGGCCGCTTGTCGGACCGCCCTTCCGGCGCCCGCGACAGCTGCGACAGGACGATAATCGGCACGTTCAGTTCCTTCGCCAGACCCTTGAGCGAACGTGAAATCGCCGCCAGCTCGAGGGTGCGGTTCTCGGACTTGCCGCGCCCGGTCATCAGCTGCACGTAGTCGACAGCCAGGATGTCGAGGCCATGTTCAGCCTGCAGGCGGCGCGCCTTGGCGCGCATCTCGAGCACGCCGATGCCGGCCGAGTCGTCCACGAAGAGCTGCGCCTCGGCGAGCGTTTCCATGGCGTGGGTGATCTGGCCGTATTCACGCTGGCCGATCTGCCCGCTGAGCAGACGGAAGCTGTCGATTTTGGCCTCAGACGCCAGCATGCGCATGAAGAGCTGTTCCTTGGACATTTCGAGGCTGAAGACGCCGGCCACGCCCTGGCGCTGCAGGCCGTAGGGCGCGGCGTGCGTCGCCACGTGCTGGCACACGTTCAGCACCAGGCTGGTCTTGCCCATCGACGGACGGGCGGCGACGATCACCAGGTCCCCGGGCTGGAAGCCGCGCGTCATCTTGTCGAGATCGGGCAGATGGGTGCCGACGCCGGTGATGTACGACTGATGCTCGAACAGCTTCTCGATCTTCGGGAAGCTCTCCTGTACCAGCTGGCGCATCGGCACGAAGCCGGCCTTGACGCGGTCTTCGGCCACCGCGAAGATGGCGCCCTCGGCGTCGTCGAGAATGAGATCGGCGTCCTGATCGGCCTCGTAGGCGTTGCCGACGATCTTGTTCGCGGCGTAGATCAGGCTGCGGAGGATGGCCTTTTCGCGGACGATGCGCGCGTAGTACTCGACGTTGGTCGCCCGCGGCACGCCGTCGACGAGCGAAGCCAGATAGGCGGCGCCGCCCACTTCCTCGAGCTCGCCGGCCTTGCCGAGTTCCTCGCGCAGGGTGACGAAGTCGATGGCGCTGCGCCGCTCGGTCAGCTGCACCATCCGCTCGAAGATGCGCCGGTGCGCATCGCGGAAGAAGGCTTCCGGCGTGATGATGGCGATGGCGGTGTTGAACGCCTCGTTGTCGAGCAGCACCGCGCCGAGCACCGAACGCTCGGCATCGAGGTTGTGCGGCAGGGTGCGCTCGTGCGGCGCGACGACGGCTTCTGGCATGACGGACTGGGGGCTGGGGACTAGGGGCTGGGCGCTGGGGCTCGATCTGGCACCGTCGCCTTCGACACTCTATGCCCAGGTCGTCGTGACGTTCAAGAGGCAGGCGACGCGCAGAAAATGAAAGGACCGGGCGCACGAAGCGCACCCGGTCCTCGGTTATCTCAGCGGTCCGGTGAGCCCCAGGCCCCAGAACCCAGCCTCCAGCCCCTATTCCTTACTCACCGTCACCTTGAGCTGCGCGGTGACATCGCGGTGGAGCTTGACCGGCACCTGGAACTCACCCAGGGCCTTGATGGCGTCGGGCAGCAGGATCTTGCGACGGTCGACGTCGAAGCCCTTGGCCTTGAGCGCATCGGCGAGATCCTGGTTGGTCACCGAGCCGTAGAGCTGCTCGGTGTCGCCGACCTTGCGGGTGAAGGCGAGTTCGAGCGACGACAGACGCGAGGCGATCGCTTCCGACGCGGAGCGCTCTTCGGCTTCGCGGGCTTCGGCGATCTTGCGTTCGCGCTCGACGCGCTTCTTGTTGCCTTCGGTCGCCAGCAGCGCCAGCTTCCGGGGCAGCAGGTAGTTGCGCGCGTAGCCGTCGGCGACCTTGACGATCTGGCCGCGGACGCCGAGGTGTTCCACGTGGTCGCGGAGGATGATTTCCATGGTCGGCCTCCTAGTCGGTCACGTACGGCAGCAGCGCGATCTGACGCGCCCGCATGATGGCCGTGCGGAGCTTGCGCTGGTGCAGCGCGCAGGTGCCCGAGATGCGGCGCGGCAGGACCTTGCCGCGCTCCGGCACGAAGCCGGACAGCATGCGCATGTCCTTGTAGTTGATGTCGTCGATACGCTCCGCGCAGAACTTGCAGACCTTGCGGCGGCGGAACATGCCGCGGCGCTGGCCGTCCTTCTTGTCGCCGGCGGCCTTGGCGCCGGCTTTACCGCGCCCCTTGCTTCCCGGCCCCGTCTTCTTCGCAAATGCCATGATGCCTATACCTCCGGTGACTCGTAGCCGTCGCGGTCGTCGTCTTCGCCATCGGTCTGCTGCGGGCCTTCACCCGGCTGACGGTCGGGCGGCAGGCCGCGCGCGACGCGGCGGCGGCGCGAGCCTTCGACGCGGATGGTCTTCGAGCGCTCGGCCTTCTTGTCGCTGACGTCGGTGCGCACGACCAGGTGGCGCAACAGGCCTTCGGTGTTGCGCAGCCGGCGGTCGATTTCCTTCATCAGTTCGCCGCTGCCGGCGATGACGTGGAGGACGTAGAAGCCTTCCTTGTGGTTGCCGATGTCGTAGGCCAGCTTGCGGCGGCCCCACACATCGGTCTTTTCGAGGGTCCCGCCGACGCGGGCGATAATGGCCTCGACCTGCGCCTGCATCTCGGCGACCTCGGCCTCGGAGGCCTCGGGTTTCATGACGTATACGAGTTCGTACTTGCGGTCGCTCATCCGTTCTCCTTGTGGACTCGCCTTCGCCCTTCGGGCGACGACTTGGCCACCGTAGTGGCAAGGAGACCTTGCGTGCCGTCACGTGACGGCGCCGGGGTCCTGCTTGTCGTTCGCTGCGTTGAACGCGTTCATCACGCGTTCGATGCCATCGGTGACAAACATCACCGACGCCTCGGCGGCCCGCAGCACGGCCGCCTCCACCTGTTCGCGTTCGTCCGGGCCAAACGTGCCGAGGACGTGATCCGCGAGTGCCTTCTGTCCGTCGCCGAGACCCACGCCGATGCGCAGCCTCGGCACCTCGGAGGTGCCGAGACGGGCGATGACCGACTTCAGGCCATTGTGCCCGCCGTGGCTGCCGCCCCGTCCCGCCCGGAGCCGTCCGAGCGGCAGCGCCACTTCGTCGAGCACCACGAGCACGTCGGGCACGGCCACCTTGTAGAACCCCGCGAGCCCGGCGATCGCATCGCCGCTGAGGTTCATGAATGTCATGGGCTTGGCGACGAGCACCGGCTCGTCGCCTTCCCGCGCCCGGCCCACCAGGGCCTGGTGCTGTTCGCGCCACTGGTCCACGGACCACCGGCGGGCGAGCGCGTCGATCACCCGGAACCCGATGTTGTGGCGCGTGTCGTGATACCGCGCTCCGGGATTCCCGAGTCCGACGAGGAGCTTCACTTCTTCGGCTTGTCCTTGTCGTCGCCTTCCTTGTCGGTCTTGCCCTTCTTCAACACTTCGGGCTCGGCCGCCGCCGCCGGGGTCGCCGCCGCATCGGCCGCCGGCTCCGCGGCCACCTTCATGTTGACGATGTGGACCAGCATCAGGTCCAGCTCGCTCAGCGGCGTCCACGTCGCGTTGGCGGCCAGATCCCGCACGTAGATGGCCTGGCCCAGCTCGAGCTCGGCCACGTCCACATCGATGTGCTCGGGAATCGCCGTCGGCAGGCACTCGACTTCGACTTCCTTGTGCAGGAACTCGAGGATGCCGCCCTGCGTCTTCACGCCCTTGGGCTCGCCGTGCAGCACCACCGGCACCATGACCGCGATCTTCTTCTCGAGATTGACGCGGTAGAAGTCCGCGTGCAGCAGCGCCGAGGTGACCGGGTCGAGCTGAAACTCGCGCACCAGCACCTTCTGGGTGCTGTCGCCCGGCCCGTTCAGGGTGATGAGCGTGTTCACACCCGACGCCGAGTGCAGGATGCGCATCATGTCCTTGGGGCTGACGGCAATCTGCACCGGGGCGATCGCGTCGCCGGCCTTCTGCGCGCCGTACACCACCGCCGGCACCTGACCCGACGCGCGCAGGCGCCGCGCCTCGTTCTTGCCCTTCCCCGTCCGACTGACTGCCGCGAGTGTCGATTCCATGACTTTGTTCCCTGTTCCCCGGTCCCTGGTCCCCGGTCCCTACACGAAGAGTGAAGAGACCGAGGTCTCCTCGTGAATGCTGCGAATGGCCTGGCCGAGCAGACGCGCCACCGAGAGCTCGACGATCTTGTCGCACTTCGCGCGCTTCTCTTCGAGCGGGATCGTGTTGGTGACGATCAGCTTGTCGAGCGGCGACTTCTCGATCCGTTCGATCGCCGGCCCCGACAGCACGCCGTGCACCGCGCACGCCAGCACGCGCTCGGCACCGGAATCCTTGAGCGCCTGCGCTGCCTTCTGGATGGTGCCGGCGGTGTCGATGATGTCGTCGGCGATGACGCAGGTGCGGCCGCGGATGTCGCCGATGACGTTCATCACTTCGGCGGTGCCGTCTTCGCTGCGGCGTTTGTCGATGACGGCCAGTTCGGCCCCGAGACGCTTGGCGTAGGCGCGGGCGCGCTCGGCGCCGCCGGCATCGGGGGCGACGATCGAAAGATTCTTCAAGTCCTGCCGCGACAGGTGGTCGATGATGACCGGCGCGGCGAACAGGTGATCCACCGGGATGTCGAAGAACGCCTGGATCTGCGCCTTGTGCAGGTCCATCGTGAGCACGCGGTGGGCGCCGGCCGCGGCGATGATGTTGGCCACGAGCTTGGCGGAGATGGGCACGCGCGGCTTGTCCTTGCGGTCCTGCCGGGCGTAGCCGTAGTACGGAATCACCGCCGTGATGCGCGCCGCCGACGAGCGCCGGAAGGCGTCGATCATGATGAGCATCTCGACGATATGTTCATCGACCGGCGCGCACGTGGGCTGGATGAGGAAGACGTCGGTGCCACGGATGTTCTCGTCGATCTGGAACGAGACTTCGGTGTCGGGGAAGCGGCGCAGCCGGGCCTGCCCGAGCGGCACGCCAAGGAACTGGGCGATCTCCCTGGCCAGGCGCGGGTGCGCGCTGCCGGAGAACACTTTCAGATCCCCGAATCCCATCTGTGGCATCGCCTGTGGCATTGACAGTTGTGAGGGCCCGCCTCCGTGTGGCGGACCCGTGAATTGAGTCTGGTTGGGGCGGAAGGATTCGAACCTTCGAATACGGGCTCCAAAGGCCCGCGCCTTACCGCTTGGCCACGCCCCAGCACCGGTGGTCGCCGCGACCACGCCCCCGCCGGCCGGAACCCGCCTTGCGGGTCAGCCGGAGCCGACCCGTATGACGCGCTCTTGCCGAGCGGCCGAAACCCCAAGTGTATACGACCGCTTCAGCCGGCGGCAAGCACCCGCTGGCGCTCGCGGACGACCGCCGAGCGCGACATCGTCTGGGTCGTCCACGCCCGCACGCCCCGGCGCGTCAACGCGGCCTGGGCGGCCAGTGCCGATTCCGGGGCCTCGAAGACGCCAAAGACCGCGGATCCGCTTCCGGACATGGCGGCGTAGTCGGCGCCAAGAGCCCCGAGCGCGCGGACCACCCGCCGGATGGGCGGGTGCCGCCTGGCCACCGGGGCCTCGAGGTCGTTGCGCACGGCCGCGGCCCATGGCGGCCAGCTCGACGGCAGGTGGCGACGGGCGCGGCTCGGACGCGCCGGGCCGTCTTCGTCGAACCACCGGTAGGCATCCGGCGTCGAGACGCCGAACGGCGGCTTGACGATCACCACCGAGACGCGGGGCGGCTCGGTGAGCGGCGAGATGTCGTCGCCGCGGCCGGCGCCGAGCACCGTGCCGCCGGCCAGGAAAAACGGCACGTCGGCCCCGAGGCGCGACCCCAGCCGCAGCAGGCTCGGCAGGTCGAGGTCGAGCCGCCACAGCCGCGTCAGCGCGATCAAGGTGGCCGCGGCGTCGCTGCTGCCGCCGCCGAGGCCGGCCTCCGCGGGAATGCGTTTGGTCAGGCGCACCCGCACGCCGGCCGGATCGCCCTGGCGCCGCCGCACCGCGTGGTCGAGGAGCGCCGCGGCCTTCCAGACGAGATTGCGCGCGTCGAGCGGCACCCCGGGCGCGTCGCATTCGATGACGAACCGGCCAGCCGACGGCGT
>JANNIB010000164.1:0-2238 GCA_031404695.1 Acidobacteriota bacterium | reverse complement strand
GTGCTGCGCGACGTGCCGCGCACGTCGCCGCTGTGCCTGAACACCCCACGCGGACTTCGGCGCCGCCTCGGCGTTTGACGTCTGACGCCTGCGCGGCCTGCTCCGGACGGCCGCGGGAGCCGGGCCAGCCCTTCTTCGGCGCCGAAACGCAGCCACGTCCCTCGGTTCGAGCGAGAACCACTCACCGTTGGCGCGTTTGAGCTCGAACCGCCGATGCCAGTAAGCCTCAATGCCCACCGGGTCGTCTGTGTTGATCGAATGCACGACGGCGGCACGCTCAGGCAATTGGAGTGCGAGTTCATACTCCCTGCGGCCGAGCGCATTGCTGCGACCGATCTTGTAGTGCTTCCCGGACTTGAGCATGTAGACGACTCCGAGCACACCGGCGTCGTCCTCTGTTGGATTCGGAGAGGCCGCGCGCTTCGACGAAAACGCGTCGCAGTATTCGACGACGGCGGCCCAGCGTGGGCGTTCGATGCAGTGCTGGCGGAGGCGAGCGACCCGCTCGGATTGACCCCCGAGCCTGGCGAAAACCTTGTTGTTCGGAAAGGGTGTGCCGCGGGCTTCGCGAAACCGGTGGTCGCCTCGATTTGGGAGCCGGCCGAGCTCTGTAGCGAGTTCAGCGAGATGGTCCAGCAGGACCTCGTCAGGAAATGCTTCGTTCAACTGATTGGGCTCGAGACCGGCTTCCCGCACCGCGTCGCTCCAGCGCGCCCAGTGCACACCGAGCCAGTCAGCCTCGCGGATGCCGGTCTCGGCGAGAAACTTGCGCCAACCGGGTGCCTTGCCGCCGTTCTTGGCGGCGGCCCTGCGAATCTCGTCGACGATCTGTGCCTTGGTCATTGCCCGGTGTTCGTGGCGCTGTCAACTACCGCGCGTCAGCCGCGGCGCCCAAACTTGGATGCGGGATGATGCCACATCCGCCGGTCACCGTCGTCCGCTTGTAATAGTGGACTAGCCGGGCCCTCGTCTCTGCCGGATGGCGCTGAGCATCAATTTGCCGCAGCCTTCATGTAGATTGTCGGCCCGCCACGGGCACAGCCAGACGAACCTGCCGTCGCTGCCGTTGGCCGCTCCAGTGTTGAACTGGGTGGCGGCTCGGTTCCCGACGAAGGCGATGAACGTGATGCCCGGTATGCAGAATTTGTGTCGGCGAGTGCCCTCGATGTGTTCGCTGTACGGAATGGTGCTCGTGAAGTCGATGTGCTCTTCGGACCAGACATGCACAAAGATCCGCCAGTCACGTGGCAGTGAAGTCTCACCGAGCAGGAATCTCCGTGCGGGCTCGCCGTAGGGACCAAGCGACGTGGGCCGCTTCCACGCGCCGGAGAGCCACCACTGTCGCGCTGCGGCCCGCCAGAAGATGCTTATTGCGAAGTACGTGAGCGACTCGATGTCTACCGGATTCGCGTCGTGCACTTCGAAGACGGCCACGTCTCCGTCACAGACGGCTGGCTGCATTGCACGGAGGGAGTCACGCAGCCTGAAGGCGCCGCCTGGGCGTGCGCACTCGCGGAGGACGTAGTTCTCTCCTTCCGTTGAGAACCGCTGTTCACATTCAGAACAGAGCAATGGCGCCGTAATCTGCCGCGACGTTGCGACAGCACCGACCCGGTCGATAACGACGGGGTTGGGGTTCGGGGCCGCCTGCTCCCGCGCCAACCGATAGGCGCCTGCCGGGAGCAGGTGGCTGCTTCTGAGTTCGCGCTCCTGCAGACACAGTGCGCAATGCTTCAGTGGATCGGTCGCGATGTCCACGGCTCTGTCAACGTCGCCGCATCAGCCACGCGACGGCAAGCGTGATGCGCGGCGGTTACATCGAAGGTTTGGCGGCACTTCGTTACCCTATTCTGCAAATGGGGCGTGCTTTATCGAGAATACGTCGTTGTCAGGGCGATCGGTGCAGAGCACCATCTTGAGTAGCCTCTGTGGGCCCGCAGCCCAACGAATGGCGGCCGGCCTTGACTTGGCGAACCTCAGTTGTCCTGCTGCCGTCACGCAGACGGCGGAGGGCTGACCCGGCTCCCGCGGCCGTCCGGAGCAGGCCGCGCAGGCGTCAGACGTCAAACGCCGAGGCGGCGCCGAAGTCCGCGTGGGGTGTTCAGGCACAGCGGCGACGTGCGCGGCACGTCGCGCAGCACCGCCCGGGGCCCCGCGCTTCAATCGACACTCGCCCCCGCTGGCGTTTGACGGCCTGCGTAGGGCCGGACGCGGGAGCCGGGCCAGCCCTTCGCCGTC
>JANNIB010000163.1:0-17134 GCA_031404695.1 Acidobacteriota bacterium | reverse complement strand
CGAGCGTTCGGCCAGGCTCCTCCAGGACATGTTCGGCTGGCACGTCCGCTGGCAGGGCCCCGCGCGCGACGGCGGCCAGGACATCCATCGAGGGCGTCGGCAACCTGGGTGGCCACCTCGAGCAGCGCCACCGGTTCGAGGGGCCCCTTGAGGAGACGCCGGTCGAGCGTCTCGCCCTCCAGCAGCTCCATGGCCAGATAACAGCGGCCGTCGAGGTCGTCGAACCCGTAGATGGTGCAGATGTTCGGGTGGTTCAGGCTCGACGCCGTGCGAGCCTCGCGGCGGAACCGATTGACGGCCTCCGCGTCGCTCGACGACGTCGCGGGCAGCACCTTGAGCGCCACCATGCGGCCCAGAACCGTGTCCTGGGCGCGGTAGACGACGCCCATGCCGCCGGCACCGAGAGGCTCGAGGACTTTGTAATGGCCGAGCTGCTGTCCAGAGAGATTCGACACGGGGGACATAACATCGTAGGGGGGGCTGTGCATAGAGTCAACGGCCGTCCGTGAGGCTTGACCCTGTCGATTGCGTGCAAGTAGAGTTGCGGTTGCCATTTTGAAAACGCTTTCCGCCTGATGGAATCCCCCGCGACCGCCTCACGGCAGCCTTCGACCACGTCTACTGACAAAGCGCTGGATGTGTGCGAAGTCCTCAGCCGTTCGCCCCGGGGATTGAGCGTGTCGGACGTGGCCAGGACGCTGCACCTGCCGGTGTCGAGCGCGCACCGCGTGCTCGGCGTGCTGAAGCGGCGCGGCTACGTGCGCCAGGACGACGACACGGCGCGCTACGGCCTGTCGCTCAAGATGCTCGACGTGATGTTCCGCGCGCTGGGCGGCTCGGAACTCCGGCTGCACGCCTATCCGCTGGTGCGCGACCACGTGCTGCGCACCTCGCAGCGCATGTTCCTCGCCATTCCTTCGACCGGCGAAGTCACCTACCTGTGGACGGCTGGAGCCGACGAAGTGGCGATGCGCACCGTCTACGGCCGCGAGATGCCGGGGCACTGCGCGCTCTACTTCACGTCGAACGCCGCGCAGGCGACCCGCCGGCTGAGCTGCCTGAAGCTGTCGGACGCGCGTGAGGTCCGCAGCCCCGGCGCCGCGCTGGTGCGCCTCGGCCCGGCCGGCGACCTCCCTGAGGGCGCGCAGCGCCTGGTGTGCACGTGCGCGCCGATTCGTGACTACACGACCCAGGAAGTGGGCCGCGTCGGGGCGTTCGCCCATGGCGCGGCGGAAGCCCCCCTGGCGACGACCGACCATCGAGGTGTCTGGGAACTGGCCCGGAACATCTCATTGCGACTCGGCTATCTGCCGTCGACGCCACTGGAGGCGTCGGCCTAGCCGACCGCCGCCCCATCGGGGACGGCGCGTGATTTTCACTCGGAGGACCTGCGTGGCGTACATCATCACTGAACCCTGCATCGGCACCAAAGACTCGGCCTGCGTGGACGTCTGCCCGGTGGACTGCATCCACCCGCGCAAGGACGAAGGCGATTTCGAGGCCGCCACCATGCTCTACATCCACCCCGACGAGTGCATCGATTGCGGGGCCTGCGTGCCGGCCTGCCCGGTCGAGGCGATCTTCGCCCTCGACGAGGTGCCGGAGAAGTGGAAGAATTACATCGCTATCAACACCGCGCACTATCAGAAGTAGCGGTGGTGGGGGAGCGTCGGTGACGCTCCTGTGCTGGGGGATGGTTGACTGCGTGCGTCTGCGCCGACGCGCGCGCGAGCGTCCCGGTGGCGAGGGGACTTGCCCCGGGGAGAGGCCAGGCTATGAGAGTGGCCAGTCGCGTTGTGCTCGTCGCGGCGTTGTGTGCCGCGGTGGTGTTGTCGCTCGAAGCGCGTGGACCCGGGGCGGATGCGGCGCTGCAGTTCCAGCTCGCTGAGCTCCTCTACGAGGAAACGCGGTTCGACGAGGCGCGCGATGCCTTCCGCCGGGCCGCCGACACCGACGACCCGGTGCTGAGGATGCGGGCCCGCATCGGCGTCGTGAAAACCGCATTGCTGGTGGGCGAGTTCGAAGAGGCGCAGCGCGAAGCCGCCGGCCTCAAGAAGGACTCACCGGGGAATCCCGAAGCCATGGCGGTGCATGCCGACGCCCTGTGGTCGGCGGGCCTGTTCGACGAATCCGAGAGCGAGTTCCGCGACACGCTGTCGGTGTCGCCCGAGATGTCGCGCGGCCGCCACGGGCTGGCCAAGGCGCTGGCCTCGCGCTCGAAGCTCGACGACGCGCTGAACGAGGTGCAGGCGGCGCTGCGCACCTCGCCTCGCGACGGCGAAATCCATCACACCACCGGCACCATCCTCGAGCGGCTGCGCCGCTACGAAGAAGCGGCCGCGTCCTACACGAACTACGTCAACCTCCTGCCCAACAAGGACAAGAGCGACAAGGCGCTGTGGTCGAAGGCGCAGATCCGCTTCCTGCAGGCCTTCAAGAGCCGCGAGGCCAACGCTCTCGACGACGACTCGAAAGGACGCCTGCACACGGTGCCCTTCAAGCTGGTCAGAGACAAGGTGATCGTGAAGGCCCGCATCAACGGCGACCGCTGGATCGACTTCGTGCTCGACACCGGCTCCGAGCAGACCACCATCTCGCGGCAGGTGGGCCAGTCGGCCGGTGTGGCCCCGATCACCTACACCCTCAGCGCCGGAGTCGGCGAGGTCGGCCTGCGCGGCCTCCAGCTGGCGCGCCTCGACACCTTCGAGGTCGGCACGCTGAAGGTGCGCGATGTGCCGGTGCTCATCAAGAACCCGGCCCTCAAGGGCATTCCGAAGCGCGAGATGGAAAGCTTCTCGCCGATGGCCTTCGGCCTCTCGATGACCATCGACTACGCCACCAAAATGCTGACGATCGCCGAGTCGCTGCCCGAGGAGACCGCCGACATCCGCCTGCCGCTGCGCATGCACCGCCTGGCGATGGTGCGCGGCCTCATCAACTCCGAGCGGCCGGCCTATTTCGTGGTCGACACCGGCGGAGAAGTCATTTCCATCAGCAAGGCCACCGCCGATGCGCTGCATCCCGACGGCCGGATGCCGGGGCGCCGGATCGCGCTGCGCGTCTACGGCACCTCCGGCTGGGATCGCGACGCGTTCCTGATGCAGGGGCTGAACCTGTCGTTCCTCGACATCGAGTACCGCAACTTCTCGGTGGTGGTGCTGAACCTGCGGGCACCAAGCGTGTTGCTCGGTTTCCAGCTCGGAGGCATCGTCGGGCACAAGTTCCTGAGCCCGTACCGCGTGGCGATGGACTTGGAGCGCAGCGAACTGCGCATGACGCGCATCGCGCGCGGGGCGCGCACGAACTGACGCGGCTGGGGGCTGGGTTCTAGAGGCTGGGTGCTGGGGCGTGCGACTGTCACGCCGTCAGAGGCCGCGTTCGATTCGGGGCTTGTGCATCGCCGCCATTCGGCGGCGATGCGAACGCGTGACGTTCGCACGCCCCAGCCCCTAGCACCCAGCCCCCAGTCCCCCGCACCCAGTCCCTAGAAGTCGTACCCGATCCACACCTGGAAGCGGGGCTTGCGGAACGCCGCGCTGCCGCCCTGCGTCGCGAAGACCACGTCTTCCCAGCCCTGGTTGAGCAGCGTCCGCCAGCTCCAGTCGAAGTGCACCGGGAAGCCGAGCGCGAAGGTCTGCAGGCCGATGCCGTAGCTGGCCCGCGCGTCCACCAGGCGGAAACCGGTGACCGCGACCGGATCGCCGTAAATCGGCACGCCGGTATTGGAATTGGGATTCAACGGGTTGGGGCCGTAGCCGACGATCGGACGCTCGATGCTGTCGCTGCTCGAGTAGGACTTGAAACCCGACTGGTCGAAGTAGGCGCCGCCGACGTTGGCGAAGAGCGTGCCACGCACGCCGCCGAGGATGCCGATGGGCGTCGCCATGGCGTGGATGAGCGGCAGGCGCAGCTCAGCGTTCAAGTGGTAGGTGTTCTGGCCGAGGAACTCGAGGTATTGGTAGCCGCGCATCTCGGAGTTGCCGCCGAAGAACGAGTAGCCGGGGTTGTCGCCCCAGCTCTTGAATCCGCGGGCGCGGAAAGCCAGCAGACCCGAGCCGCCGAGGCGGAAGTACTTGCGGGCGTCGGCGTCGACCGTCTGCCGTGTGAGTGAGCCGGCGATCTTCGGCGCGATCTCGTACGACAGCCGCATCGTGCTGCCCGAGAGCGGGCCGAACTCGCGGAAGATCGTCGTTTCCTGCACGAACGCCACGCCGAACGGCACCAGGTAGCCGTTGTTGAAGAGGCTCTGGCCGAACTGCTGCTCCTGATAGCGCTGCGACTCGAACTCGAGCTGCGCGTTCTCGAAGCGCTGCTGCGACTGGAATACGCCGCCCGAGACCTCGATGCGGCGATAGCGGTTGAAGGGCCAGATGCCGAACCCGGTCGCGCCGCGCGAGGTCTGGGTGGCGACGGCCAGATCGCGATCGATGAAGCCGCTGAACGACGGGTCGTAGAAGATGCCCTGGTTCTGGCCGTAGAAGAACTGCGTCTGCGAGTAGCCCTGGATGGCGTACTGGAAGCGGCGCTCGAGGTTGATGTACGAGCCCGAGAACGACCGGTATTGCGACACCGACGTCGCGAAGAGGGTGAACTGCTGATCGCCCAGCACGTCGCTGAAGGCGATGGCGGTGCCGCCGAGGAAGTCGCCGCCGCTGGTGAGCCCGACGTTGACCGGCGGACGGCCCTCGAGGAACAGCTTCTCGAACTTGCCCTTGCGCTTTTGGTTGTCGGCCACCAGCGTGTGCGTGAGCGGCGCCTGGAAGTCGATGATCGGCCCGGCCGAGCCGAAATCTTCCGTCGTCGCTTTGCCGATCGGCTCGCGCCGGTCGAGCACGTGCACGCTGTAGTCGCCCTTGTAGTAGCTGACAAACGCCACCTGCTGGCCGTCGCCGCCGCGGTTGAGCACGACCGGCGACAGGTTGCCGCCGACCGCGTCGGTGTAGCGGGAGAGCGCGCTGGTCTTCAGGTTGAGCGTCCAGATGTTGTAGATGGCGCCGTTCTTCGCCGCTTCGGGGTCGATCGTCTCGTTGGGATCGACGGCCGTGGACGCGAAGACGAGCGTGTTCTCGTCCATGAACTGTGCGCCGTTGTCGTCGTGGGTGCCGAAGGTGAGCTGCGTGCGCTTGCCGGTGGCGACCTCGACGCGGAAGAGCTTCTCGTTGCCGCTGATGCGCGTCGAGACGACCAGGTTCTTGCCGTCGGGTGTCCACGTCGGCGCGTAGTCGGCAAACGAGTCCTTGGTGACGTTGGTGACCGCCGAGGTCGTGAGATCCAGCGTGAAGATGTCGGTCGTGCCTTCGCGCATGGCCGAAAACGCCACGGTGCGCCCGTCGGGCGAGAAGTCGGGCGACTCGGGCGCGTCGAGATCGTTCAGTTCGACGCGCTGCACGACCTTCCGGCTGACCACGTCCTGGATGATGATCGAGCGGTCTTTCTCGGTGCGCACGAAGAAGGCGAGGCGGTCGCCGGCCGGCGCCCACGACATCCACGGCACCGAATTGCCGCGGCCGCCGGGCTGCACGATGTACTCGAAGCCGCGCGACTGGTCGAAGCCGGGCGTGAGGTTGCGGATGACGGCGCCGTCTTTCGTCGACAGCAGCACGATGTCGATCTCGCGGTCGTTGGGATTGATGGTCATGGCCGCGATGAGATCGCCCGACGGCGACGGCTCGATCGAGAAGGCCTGCGCGAAGCGTGACTTCTCGGGGTTCGGTGCCAGGTTGCGGCCGTAGTCGGCCGGGCGTTCCTTGTCGCGGAACGGCTTGAAGCGTTCCTTGAGGTAGCGGTCGAACTCCCGATCCCATTCGTCGGCCGACAGCTGGAAGGCTTCCTGGTAGGCGTCGTCGCCGCCGCCGATGATGCTCTTGCGCAGGGCGAACACGTATTGCCGCACGCCCTCCTTGCCCCAGCGCGCTTCCATGAACTCGAAGGCGGCGTGACCGAGGTTGTAGATGCCGCGCGGGCTGCCGAGATTGCCGTAGCCCTGGAGGTTGCTCATCTTCGGCACGATGTCGGCAATCGCGACATCGCGCACCATCATGATGTCGAGGGGCCGCCAGATGCCGGTCATGTAGTCCGACATGCCTTCGTTCACCCACAGCGGCGTGGTGTTGCGGATGAGCGAGGTCGGGATGATGTCGAACTGGAAGATGTGCGTGAGCTCGTGCACGATCAGCCGGTAGAGCAGGTCTGGCGGTTCGTCCATCGGCATCAGGATGCGGTAGCGGCTGGGCTCGGCAAACGCGCCCACGCCGTCCTGCGCTGCGCCGGGAATGACGTTCTGCTGGTAGAACTCGGCCCCGGTCTGGAACAGGATGAGCGGCACCTTGGCCGCCAGGTCGTGCTTCAGCTCGGAGCTGATGTGCTGGTAGGCGCTCTCGGCGTAGCCGGCCATCCGCTCGAGATGCGGTTCGATCTCGGGGTAGTAGTAGATCTCGAAGTGGTCGGTCTGGTACGTGTGCCACTTGAAGTGGTCGTAGCGAATGGCGTTCTTGCCGTAATACGGCGCGAACTGGGTTTGAGCGGAGACGGCGGGTGCCGGGCCGGTCACGAAGGCGAGGGCCAGAATCAGCGCGATCGACAGCGCGGGGAAGGGCCGAGCCGGCGTGCAGGTTCGCATACGAAGAACTCCTCGAGAATCCGAAGGACGCGGCATTCAGGCCCCGGGCGCCAGCGCTCCGGGAATCTTACTCTAGCGACGCGACGGGCACTCCCGGGGATCCAAGCAAGTTCCGGTCCCTGTATCCGTGTCCTATACTTGGGACGCGTTTCGCCACCATCCACATGCCGGGAATAGACCGCCGTCTCCGGGGGTTCATACCAGCATCCGCGTTTCCGGAGGCTCGTGTTTCCACCTAAGCCCCCGGCCGCCGCGGACGCTGGTGTGCGGCTCATGGATGAAGCGCTTGCGCTTATGAACGGTCTCTACGGCACCGCCGTGCGTCTCACCCGGGACGGCGACGCGGCGCGGGATCTCGTCCAGGACACCTACCTCAAGGCCATCCGGGCCGAGGCCCGCTTCGAGCCCGGCACCAACCTCAAGGCCTGGCTCTACACCATCCTCCACAACACCTGGCGCAACCGGCGGCGCGATTTCGCCCGCGCCCGCGTCTCGTTCGACAGCGACGCGGTTGATGCCATCGTCGATGCGGGCCGGGACAGCGTGGTCGAGCCGGCCACGCCCGAAAGCGAGCTGCTGCGGTCGGTCATGGACGCCGACATCCGCGCCGCGGTCGATGCGCTGCCCGACGCCTTCCGCGAAGCCGTGTGGCTGCGCGACGTCGAAGACCTTTCGTATCAGGAGATCGCCGACGCGCTCTCGGTGCCGATCGGCACCGTCATGTCGCGCATCTCGCGAGGCCGGAAGCTGCTGCATGCCTCGCTCAGCGCCCGGGCCGGCGTGACACGGCCCCGTACAGGAACGGCAGGACAGGTATGACGCTCGAATTCTCCCCCCAGGCTCCCGACTGTCGCCAGATGGAGGCGCTGCTGCCTCCGTACGTGGACGGCGAGGCCACACCGGCCAACCGCGCCGCCGTCGAGGCGCACCTTGCCGGCTGCGCCGCCTGCCGCGAGGCGGTGTCCATGCAGCGCGAGGTTCGGACGCTGCTCGTCAGCCGCCGTGCCCGTCTGGCCGAACCGGCGCCCGCCGGCCTGGCGGCGGAGGTGCGCCGCGTGGTTGCCACCCAACAGGCGCGCACCACGCCGTCGTGGTCGCGGGTCTCGGCTTTTGCCGCCGCGGCGGCTGTCGTGGTGGCCGTCACCGGCGCATTCTCGTGGGCCACGGGACAGTCGTCGGTGCTGCTGGCGGCGCAGCTGACGCTCGACCACCTCAAGTGTTTCGTCATCGACGGTGACGAGCACGACCATCCGATGACTGCGGCCTCCGCCCAGGTGGAGTTCCACGACGCCTTCGGCATGGACGTCCGGCTGCCCGTGCCGCCGACCGACAGCCCCGCGAAGCTGGTCAGCGTACGGCAGTGTCTTTACGGCGAAGGCTGGGTCGCCCACGCGCTCTACCGCGTGGACGGCGAAGCGGTGTCGCTGTTCGTGCTGCGCGACCACGAGAGCGCGCCGGCCGATGTCGAGGCCTTCGGACGTCACGCCGAGGTGGTCTCACGCGGCGGGACCACCTACGTGCTGGTGGCCCCAGCCCGGCTGTCCGGGGTGGCTGGCGCCGTGGGTCTTGAGGCAGAATGAGAGACATGGAGCCACTGCCTTCGCCCGCCCCCGGCCGCTCGTCCGTGCGGACGGTGGCCATCGTGGCCACGGTGATTGCCCTCATCGGCATCACCATCCCGTTCACCTGGGACACCCACGCCGACGAGTCGGGCGAGCCGATCACGGCGCCCTTCATCGAGCCGGTCGCCGCCCATGCTTCCGCCGTCGAGATGGAGGCGCAGGCCGACGCCGCGGCGTGCCTGCCCGACGCCAAGCCGGCGACCGATTTCACGTTGCCGTCGCTCGACGGCAAGCAGATCGCGCTCAGCAGCTTCAAGGGCAAGGTGGTGCTGCTGAATTTCTGGGCGACGTGGTGCGGCCCCTGCAAGGCCGAGATTCCCGCGTTCGTCGAGCTGCAGGAGCAGTACAAGAACGACCTCGTCATCCTCGGCCTCTCGGTGGATGACCCGCTCGACAAGGCGAAGGCCTTCGCCACGCAGTACAAGGTCAACTATCCAATGGTGCTGGGCCTCGGGCACGATGAGATTCAGGACGCCTACGGACCGATTTACGGCATTCCCGCGTCGTTCCTCATCAGCCGCGACGGCAAGGTCTGCAAGCGGCATCTCGGTATTGCACCGAAGTCGCAGTTCGAGCGCGAGATCAAGGCCCTGCTCTGAAGTGCGCGTGTAGTATGATTCCCTCAGTACGATGCTGAAGGGCTTCACACACGCGCGTCTCGCCTGCGGCTGCCGCCTCGCGTTCCGCGAAGGCACCGGCGGCAGTCCGGTCACCGTCATCGTCGAGGCGAAGTCACCAGCGTGTCCGAACTCGATGCACGTGCGCGACGTGCCCATCTACGACCATCGGGAAGCGCTGCGTCCGGCGACGCGCCCCCTGCCGATCGAAGAAGGGTTCGAGGAAGAGAGCTAGCTGCCGCCACCGTGTTCTGGGGCGTGCAGGCCTCCTCCCTGCTCGTCTTCACGGTGCCCTTCACCTGGTCGCTGGTCGGCGTCTGGGCCGCCTCGCACTTCCTCCGGGCCATCGGCCTCACTCTCGCGTTCCACCGCTACTTCGCGCACCGCGCCTTCGAGCTGTCGCGCCCGGCCCGTTTCTTCTGGGCGCTGGTCGGCACCGCCGCGATGCAGAAGGGGCCGCTGTGGTGGGCCGGGCATCACATCAGCCATCACAAGTACGCTGATCGCGACGGCGATCCGCACAGCCCGGCGGTGAGCGGCTTCTACCACGCGCACGTCGGCTGGTTCCTGCACGACGCCAGGCACGCGACGCTGCCGCCGACCAATCCCGTCATCCGCGACTTCTCGCGCGTGCCCGAGATCGCCTGGCTCGATCGCTTCTACGTCGTGCCGCCGGCGCTGCTGGCGCTGGCGCTGTATCTCGCTGGCGGCTACGCCTGGCTCGTGTGGGGCTTCTCGCTCGCCACCACCACGCTCGCGCACGCCACCTTCTCCATCAACACCATCAACCACCTGTGGGGCACGCGGCGCTTCGAGACGCCCGACGAGTCGCGCAACAACGCGCTCACCGCGTTCTTCGCGGTGGGCGAGGGCTGGCACAACAACCACCACCGCTATCAGCGCGCGGCGCGCAATGGCTTCTACTGGTGGGAGTTCGACCTCACCTGGTACGTCGTCGCCGCGATGTCGTGGGTGGGGCTGGCGTGGAATCTCCAGCCGGTGCCGCCGCGCATCTACGAGGAAGCGCGACACGGCGCGCCGGCGCTGCCGGCCGTGGCCGACGGCGGCGAGGCCTGACGGCGCGCCGCGCCGCGGCCTGCGCGTGGGCCGCGCCGACGTCGCTGCTCGGGGTCGTGGTCGTGATCCTGACCGGGGCTCGCGTCGCCTGGCGTCGCGGCGTCCTCGAGGCGCACGGTCCACGTGTGGCGTGGTGGTTCGACCACCTCGCGCCCCGCCGCGGCATTCTCGCCATGACGCTCGGGCACGTGGTCCTCGGACGCGATCCGGCGGCGCTCGACCAGTCGCGCGCACACGAACGCGTGCACGTCGCGCAGTGCGAGCGGTGGGGGGTGGCATTCCTGCCGGCGTACGCCTGCGCGAGCGCGCTGGCGTGGCTGCGCGGCGGCGACGCCTATTTCGACAACGCCTTCGAACGCGAAGCGTGGCGCCTGGCGCCGATCGGCGCCGCCACGCCCTCGACCGGCCGCGACGCGTTCAGCCCGCGCGCCTGACGCGCCTCAGGTCCCGTCGTCCTCGTGCGGAGGCGGCCGGGTCGGCCCGGCCTTCTGCAGCACGTCACGGAGCAGGACTCGATCTGACCGTGGCCTTGCGGTCAGCCACGATGCCTCACGAGTCTGGACCTTCACGAGGGACCAGGCAGGTGCCATTTGATGCGGGTGTAGGCGACGCGGAAACCCCGCCGCTCGGCGTTTCGGTGCGACTCGCTGCCGGGCCGGGCGCAGATCATCGCCAGCTCACAGCCGGCCACCCGGGCCTGCCGCAGCCGCGCGGCCAGCAGCGCCGTCTGGGCGCCGCGCCGTCGATGGGCCGGCCGGGTGCTCGCCCCGGCCAGCACCGCAACCCCGTCGTGTATCGCCAGCACGCCGGTGGCGGCGAGCGCCCCGTCAAAGGTGGCCGCAAAACACGTCGTGCCGGCCGTGTGCGGGTAGACCGCGCCCAGTTCCAGGACGAACGGGACGACCTCCGGGTGTTCGCTCCAGCCGTCAGCCGCTGCCTGCGCCCAGGCCTCGCCGCTCCCGGCGTCGACGGTGGTGATCTCCATGCCGGCCGCGGGACCGAGCTCGTCAGACGCGGTGAGCGGACGCCAGAGCACGTCGGTCAGCTCGATCGGCACGTAGCCGCGACCAGTGAGCAGCGGCAGCGGCTCGCCGAGTGCCAGGGGGCTGACCTCGTGGTCCACGGCGGCGCTGCGCTCGTGGAAGAACATCTCGACGGCGGCGAGGGCGGCGGCCTCTACCGGCCGGGCCATGCCCAAGCCGAAGGTCTGGGTGAGCGGTGAACCCACCCCGTCGTACATCGCCCAGATGCCGTCGATGTCCTGCCAGGTCGCCTCACGGGCCGGTGCGACCAGGGCGCGCGCCTCGACGAAGCGGGCGTTGGCGGCGCCTTCCGCGCGTTCGAGGCGGGAGGCGAGGGCGTGGTCCACGATGGGAGCGAACATCCGCTCATCATGCCTCAGCCGGCCCGGCGGCGGGCAATCCGGGAATAGCGGCGCCGCCCCCGGGGTTAGATCCAGCGAATTGACGGTCGCCATCATCGGCGCTGGCATCTCAGGCCTCACCGCGGCCTGGCGGCTGGCGCGCCATCACGACGTGCGCCTGTTCGAACGCGACCCGCGGCTGGGCGGTCACGCGCATACCCATGCCGTGAGTGTGGCGGGCCGCACCGTGGCGGTGGATACCGGCTTCATGGTGTTCAACGAGCGCACGTATCCGCACTTCGTGAGTCTGCTGGCGGAGCTCGGCGTCGAGAGTCGTGCCAGCGACATGTCGTTCAGCGTGGAATGTGCGCGCTGTGACATCGCCTACTCGAGCATTGGCCTGCGCGGCCTGTTCGCTTGCCCGCGCCGGGCGTTCACCACGGCGCATCTGTCGATGCTCGCTGACGTGCTGCGCTTCTTCCGCGCCGGCCGGCGCGCGCTGGCCGATGGCAGCGCCGCCAGCCTGTCGCTCGGGGAGTTCCTCGGTCGCCATCGCTTCGGCAATGCACTGATCCGCCATTTCGTGCTGCCGATGGGCGGCGCCATCTGGTCGGCGTCGTCGGGCACGATGCGCGACTTTCCGGCAGCGTCGTACCTGCGCTTTCTCGAGAACCACGGGCTGCTCGCGGCGGCCGGCCAGCCGGTGTGGCGCACCATCGTCGGCGGCAGCCGCACCTACGTGGACCGCATCGCCGCCGCCCTCGGCTCCGGCGTCCGCGCCGGCACGCCGGTGCGCGCCGTCACCCGCACGCCGCGTGGCGCCGTCATCGAGACGGCCGACGGCGACGCGCTCGAGGTCGACGCGGTCGTCGTCGCGACCCACGCCGACGAGGCCCTGGCCCTGCTGCGCGACCCGTCGGCCGCCGAAGTCGCGGCGCTGTCGGCGTTTCGGTATTCGGTGAATCCCACCGTGCTGCACGGCGACCCCGCGCAGATCCCGGCCACGCCGGCCGCGCGTGCCTCGTGGAACGTGCGGATGGCGGATTGCCGCGATGAGCAGCGGCCGGTGGCGGTGACCTACGACCTGGCGCGTCTGCAGGGACTCGAGGGCGTCGGGCCGATGCTGTGCACCCTCAACGGCGGTCCCGTCGCCGCCCCGATCTATGCGCGCATGACCTATGCCCATCCGGTTCTCGATCAGGCGGCCCTCGAGGCACAGCAGGCCGTGGCGTCGCTGAACGGCACGCGGCGCACGTACTTCTGCGGCGCCCACCTGCGCTACGGCTTCCATGAAGACGGCGTGATGTCGGCGCTGGCCGCGGTGGCGCGTCTGCAGGCGGCGGCATGACGGCCGGCCTCTCGCGCTCGGGCCTGCTGGTGGGCCGTGTCTCGCACAGCCGCCTCACGCCGCGCCCGCACGCGTTCGCCTACGACCTCTTCATGCTGCGGCTGGATCTGGCGGAGGTGGCGGCGCTCGACGGGCGGTTGCGCCTCTTTGGCACGCGATGGTGGAAGGCCGTGCGGTTCGAGCCCACCGACTTCATGGGGTTATCGCGCGGCACCGCCGCGATCGCCGATCGGGTGGCGGCTCTGCGCGCGGCGGTCGTGGCGGCGCTGGCCGCCGACGGCGTCACTGCCGCGATCGGCCGGATCGAGCTGGTCGCCCACGGGCGCATCGCCGGCTACGTGTTCAACCCGGTGAGCTTCTTCGCCTGTCATGCCGAGTGCGACGGGGCCCTGGCCGGCGTGGTGGCCGACGTGCACAACACCTTCGGCGAGCGTCACGCCTACGTGCTGCCGGTGGCGCGCGCCTCGGCTCCCGGCGCCTGGCTGCAGAAGAAGGTGTTCCACGTCTCGCCGTTCTTCACGCTCGACGGCACCTACCGCTTCCAGATGACGTTCGCGGATGACGCCGTCGACATCCACATCGACCTGCACACCGGCGGCCGGCCGGTGTTCGTGTCGCGGCTGCAGCTGGCGCAGCAGCCCCTGACCGACGGCGCGCTCGCCCGGGCGCTGACGCGGTTCCCGGCCATGTCGGCGCGCGTCATCGGCGCCATTCACTGGGAGGCCCTGCGCCTGTGGCGCAAGGGCCTGCCGTACCTGTCGAAGCCCGCCTACGATCCGGCACGCGCCCGCGGCGCGACGCGGGCGTAGCGGTTCGAGGAGTTCCGTCATGCTCGCCTCCCCCGGCGCCCGCGCCGACCGCAGTCTGCCCGATATCAGCGCCTCCGACGCCGCGTCGTGGCTCGACCGCCGGCTCGCCGGCCTGGCCCGTGCCCGCGTGCTGGGCGGCCTCGAAGGCTGGCGCCATGGCCGCCTCACGATCACCATGCCCGACGGCACCACCACCGTGGTCGGCGCGCCCGGCGCCGAGCCGCACGCGTCGGTGTGGATCGCGCGCGACCGCTTCTTCCGCCGGATGCTCCTGCACGGCGACATCGGCGTCGGCGACGCCTACATCGACGGCGACTGGGGCACCGACGACCTGGCACTGGTCGTCGATCTCGCGCTGCGCAACCAGCACGACGCGCCGGTGGATTCGCTCGCCACGCGGGTGTGGAATCTGGCCGACACCTGGCGGCACCGGCGGCGGCGAAACACGACCGGCGGCAGCCGCCGCAACATCTACGCGCATTACGATCTGGGCAACGCGTTCTTCGCGCTGTTCCTCGACCCGACCATGGCCTACTCGAGCGCGCTGTATCTGGCGCCGGGCGACTCGCTCGAAGCGGCGCAACTCGAGAAGTTCCGGCAGTGGGGCGAGCGGCTGCAGCCGGCGGCGACCGACCATGTGCTCGAGATCGGCTCGGGGTGGGGCGGCCTTGCGATCCACCTGGCGCGCACCTATGGCTGTCGCGTCACGAGCATCACCGTGTCGGCGGAGCAGCAGGCGCTGGCGGCCGCCCGCGTCGCCGCGGCCGGCCTTGCCGACCGCGTCACGATCGAGCTGCGCGACTACCGGCAGATCGAAGGGCAATACCAGCGCATCGTCTCGGTCGAGATGATCGAAGCGGTCGGTCAGGAGTTCTGGCCGGGCTTCTTCCAGGCCATCGACAAGGCGCTGGCACCAGGTGGCCGCGTCGGCATCCAGGCGATCACGATCCCGGATGGCCGCTTCGATCAGTACGTGCGGCAGGCCGACTGGATCCAGAAGCACATCTTCCCGGGCGGCCTGTTGCCGTGCCTGCGGGAGGTCTGCGCCGTCACGGCAGCGCACACGCGACTGGCGGTCACCCACGTGGAGGACCGCCCGCTCGATTACGCGGCGACGCTGCGGGCGTGGCGCGGCCGCTTCTTCGACCGCATCGACGAGGTGAAGCAGATGGGCTTCGACGACCGCTTCATCCGCACCTGGGAGTACTACTTCGCCAGTTGCGAGGCGGCGTTCCGCACCCGCAACCTCGGGTTGCTGCACCTGACGCTGTCGCGGGTGGGCGAAGACCTCGCCTGAGCGGTCAGTAGGTGATGCGCAGGTCGGCCACCAGCGGCAGGTGGTCGGACGCCATCAGCGCCTGGCGCGTGCGCACCAGCTCCACGTGCATGACCTCGACGCGGCCCTTGTAGTAGATGTGGTCGAGGTGGAGCAGCGGGAAGAACCCGGGATAGCTGCGCATCTTCGGCAGGTACTTCGTGAGGTCGAGGCTCTCGAGCCGCGCCGACAGGATGTCGGTGGCGAGGCCGCGCGCCCACTCGTTGAAGTCGCCGAGCACGACGCTGGCGCCGTGCGTGCGGTTGTCGTGCACCAGATCCGCCACCTTGTCGGCCTGCACCCGCCGTTCGCCCAGAGAGGTGCCGAGATGGACGTTGTAGACGTGGAGCACGTGCGTGTCGTCGAACGCGACATCGACCCGCTGCGCGCCGCGCGGTTCGCAGGTCTTCCACGACAGGTCGTACTGGATGTGCTCGCGCACCGGGAAGCGCGTCAGCACGACGTTGCCAAAGAGCGCCCCGCGCAGATGGCGGGTCGGCGCCATGACCCAGCCCATGCCGAGGGCGGCGCCGAGTTCGGCCGCCTGTCCGGCCCGCTTCTGACTCGCGCCCACCACTTCCTGGAGCGCCACGACATCGGCATCGAGGCCGGCGATGACCGAGGCGACCCGCTGCGGCGAGGTCCGCGCGTCCATCCCGCGGCAGCGGTGCACGTTGTAGGTCGCAATCCGCACCGTGCGGACGCGGCGCGGCTCATCTTGCGGCATCGGCGCTCACCCCACTACTCTTGTCGAGCGGCCGGGCATGCGGCAAGTGCCCACACGCGGAGGTTCCGATGGCGATCCTTTCGAGCGAGCGCGAAGTCACCTGTCCCTGCTGCAATGCGACGCTGGTCGTCGACCTGAACCTGGGCCGCGTGGTCTCGCACAAGGTGCCCGCCTCGGGCCATGCGCCGGCGCTCGACAACGCCCAGCGGGTGCTGCACGAGCAGGCGCGGCGCCGCGAGGCGATCTTCGAGCAGTCGATGGCCACCGAGCGCTCGCGCGACGACGCCCTGTCGCGCCGCTTCGAGGAGGCGCTCGAGCAGGCGAAGAAGGAACCGGTCACCAAGCCGGTGCGCGCCATCGACCTCGACTGAGCGTCGATCACGTCAGCGCGCCTGCCGCGGGCGCGCGGCGCCCGGTGAACTCGGCCGGGAGGGCCGTCCAGCGCTCGCGCCGGGTGTAATAGAGCGGTTTCACGCCGTGCGCCGTCCGGTAGGCGCGATAGCGCTGCTTGAGGCGCCGGTGCCGCGCATCGGACGTCCGGATGCGGTGGTGCGGCCAGTCGATGAGCAGCTGCTCGACCGCCCAGACGTTGCCGGTCGCGAAGCGCCAGTCGTAGCCGCTCATCGCCGCCAGGTGCACCACCCCGTAACCGCGCACGCGGCCGGTGTAGTCGACGTAGGGATCGACGTAGCTGAGGGCCAGGGCCCGCGGCGTGGCGAACAGCGGCCGGCGGCCGTGCAGGCCCGGATCGCGCGAGCGGGCGACCGAACCCCAGCCGGTGCGGCCGCGGTAGATGAAGATCACGTGGTCGAGCCGATCGGCCGATTCGAAACTGAGCAGCAGCGGCGGATAGCCGTGCTGTTCGAGGACGACGGCGGCGGTCAGGGCCGCTTCGAGGCAGTGTGCGGTGCCGCGGCCGACCACGCCACGGAAGGTGCGGAGGGTCTCGCCGCCCTGTTCAGTGTTGTAGGGCAACGCGTTCAGCCAGCGCTGCACCGCCAGCGGGGTGGTGAGCCGCGCTACCAGCGCGCGCTCGGCGGAGGTGAAGGCGGTGGGCGGCGGCGGCGTGAGCCGGGGGGCCAGCGCCTCGCGCAGCGACTGTGGACGCGGCGGAATGGGCCGGCGCATGGTCACGGCGCCGGCGCGGCCAGGGCACGGCGCAGGTCGGCCAGCAGCTGCGCCGCCGTCCAGTCGTTCCCCGAGTAGACCGCCACCACGCGGCCGTCGGGCCCGATGACCGCGGTGCGCAGGTTGTGCGTGATCGTGCCGTCGGTCTCCCGGATGACGTTGACGCCGAACTCTGCCGCGAAGCGGTCCACGATGGCCGGCGGCGCGGTGGCGAAGTGCCAGCCGGGCCGGGCCCCGACCGTGGTCGCGTGGGCGCTCAGCACGGCCGGGGTATCGAAGGCCGGGTCGAAGCTCACCGAGAGCAGGCGCACCTTGCCGGCCAGCGCCGCGTCCGCCGCCGCCGCGGCCTGGATCTCGCCGAAGCGGGAGTCCATCAGCGGGCAGAAGTCGGGCAGCGGGCACCGGGTGTAGATGAACGTGACCACGCCGGCGGCGCCCTTCCAGTCCGCCAGCGATGCCGGCTGACCAGCCTGGTTGGTGAGCGCGATCGCCGGCACCGGGTCGCCCGC
>JANNIB010000162.1:0-3695 GCA_031404695.1 Acidobacteriota bacterium | reverse complement strand
CCTCGATGAGCGGCACCATCGCGTCGGCCACCAGCGTCTCGCTGAAATGCGAACGGCGCGGTGAACACCTCACCGGATGCCGGACGACGCTCGACGTATGCCGCCAGGGCCACCGACAGGCGCAGCACCAGCCGCTGATGCCGCGTGTTCGGGCTCGGCGTCACGTAGTGCTCTCCGTCGATGAGCTCGTGCCGCTGGCCGTCGTCGGGGAACAGCAGGAAGTCGTCGTAGGTGAGCCGCGTGTCTGGCTGATGTGCCGGCTGCATCGCGTCGTCCTCTCCCATGCGGGCATGCTACCACCGCCTCTTCGGAGGGGAATGCGAACAGCGTACCGCTACGATTCCAGCGATGTTTCGCCTCAAGGCAGAGGGTCGTTGCGAGATCTGCGTACGAAGCGGCCGGCCGACCGGGCAGAGGATGCCGCCCCCGCCTGTTCGCAGGTCACCGACTGCGATAGCATCCCAGCGGCTGCACTCCATGAAGATGCGTGCCGGCACCCGTATCGGGCCCTATGAGATCGTGGCATCCCTGGGGGCCGGCGGCATGGGCGAGGTGTGGCGCGCACACGACTCACGGCTGAAACGTGACGTCGCCCTGAAGGTCCTGCCCGTCGCCTTCGCTGCGGATCCCGACCGTCTCGCCAGGTTTCAACGCGAAGCGGAGGTGCTCGCTACCCTGAACCATCCGAACATCGCGGCGATCTACGGGCTCGAGGTGGCACCCGCCGGGGTGGACGACGGCACCGACGTGCGTGCGCTCGTACTCGAACTCGTCGACGGCGAGACGCTCGCTGAACGCGTGGCCCGCGGGCCGCTCTCCGTCGCCGACACTCTCGACCTGGCCCGGCAGATGTGCGATGCGCTCGACTACGCCCACGAGCGCGGCGTGCTGCACCGCGACTTCAAGCCATCGAACTTGAAAGTCACAGGTAATGGGCAGCTGAAGGTCCTCGATTTCGGACTGGCGAAACTGGCTGAACGGGTGACGCCGGACGCCGCGGTCGACCACACCACGATCAGTCCGGCTGCAGCCCAGGCACGATCGCCGGTCATCAGCGACACCGGCATGCTCCTGGGCACGGCGGCGTATATGTCGCCCGAGCAGGCGCGCGCCCGCGGGGTGGATCGCCGCGCCGATATCTGGGCCTTTGGATGCACGCTCTTCGAGTTGCTGTCGGGACATCGCCCGTTCGAAGGCGAGAGCGTCACTGACGTGCTGGCCGCCGTCGTGTCGCAGGAGCCGAGGTGGGACCGCCTGCAGCATGTCCCTCCTCTGTTGCGTGATCTGATTCGGCGGTGCCTGACCAAAGACGCCAAAGCCCGCCTCCGCGATATCGGCGATGCACGGCACGACCTCGACAGATGCCTGGCACCTGCCGAGACATCTTCGTCGATCGGACCGGTGACCCAGCGATTCGGACGCCGCCAGGTCTTGCCGTGGCTCGCGGCCGTCACCTTCGCGCTGATGGCCGCTGTTGCCTTGGTGCGAGCCCCGTCGATCGCGCCGCCGCTGCGGCTGGTGCAGGTAACAGGCGCCGTTGGCCACGGCGCGGCGCTGGATCTCAACCAGGGCCCCGCGATCGCCCTTTCCAGGGACGGCGCTCGCCTGGTGTTCGTCGCGCGCGCCGCCGGGCAGCCCCGTCAGCTGTTCGTGCGCATACTGGAACAGCTCAATCCCATCGCGCTGCCAGACACGGCAAATGCGATGGCGCCCTTCTTTTCTCCCGACGGACAGTGGGTGGCCTTTTTCTCGGACGGGAAGCTGAAGAAGGTACCGGCAGCCGGTGGAGCCGTGGTGGTGGTGTGTGACGCGCCAAACGGCCGAGGCGGGAGCTGGGGCGACGACGACGCGATCGTCTTCAGCCCCAACAGTGCCGGTGGCATCCAGTTGCAGCGCGTCCCGGCCACCGGCGGGTCACCCACGCCCGTGACGCCTCTGGCGGAGGGTGAGAGCGCGCAGCGTTGGCCGCAGGTGCTGCCGGGCGCACGGGCGATCGTCTTCACGAGCGCGACCAATCTCGGCAACTACGAGGTCGCGGATATCGCGCTGCTGTCGTTGGCCACCGGTGAACGCAAGACGCTCGTTCGCGGCGGCTACTTCGGGCGTGTCACGCCGAGCGGCCACTTGACGTTCATCCGCCAGGGGCGGCTGTTCGTCGCGGCGTTCGACGCCGAAGCATTGCAGGTCACCGGTGAACCGGTGCCCGTCCTGGAGAGCGTGTCGGTGCTGGGAAATACGGGCGCTGCTCAGGTCGCAATGGCCGATAACGGCACGGCGGTATACGTGCCCGCGAGCGCCGGTGATGCAGCGCCCCTGCAATGGCTCCATCGGACGGCAGGGTTGCTGCCCGAACGATCGACGGCGCTCGATTGGAGCAGTCCGCGGATCTCGCCGGACGGGTCCCGGGTCGCCGTGGACATCTTCGACGGCCGCCAGACGGATCTCTGAACCTATGAGTGGGCGCGCGATGCGCTGGCGCGATTGACGTTCGACCCGGCGGAGGACTGGTATCCGATGTGGAGTCCTGATGGCTCGCGGATCGCCTACCGGTCGTCAGCCGAACTCGCATTCAACCTCTACTGGGTCAACGCGGACGGCAGCGGCGGTCCCGAGCGGCTTCTTCGCAGTGCCAATCCACAGCTGCCAACGTCGTGGCACCCCTCCGGCACCGCTCTGCTGTACACGGAGACCAATCCGGTGACCAATCGGGACGTCATGCTGCTGCCCTTCGCTACCACCGCGGGCGTGCCGGTGAAGGCGGGATCTCCAGTGGCGGTGTTTGCGTCACCCGTGGACGAACACAGTGCCGCATTCTCGCCGGACGGCCGCTGGATCGCGTTCATCGCAGGCGAGTCCGGCACCTCGAACCTCTATGTTCGAAGCCACGGCGAGGGCGGCGGTGGACAGTGGCTGATCGCCCGTGATGCGGCCGATCCCACCTGGTCACGGACCCGATCGGAATTGCTGTTCATGGGAGCCGATCAGCGGCTCATGGCGAGCACGTTCGCCGTCAGTGGATCGTCGTTCCGTGCCGATCCACCTCGCCCGTGGACATCCTTGCGGGCCATTCGTCGCCCCCGTGGTCCCGCCGGCGGCGACGGCCGGGGCTACGACCTGCATCCCGATGGCACCCGCGCCGTCGGCGCCTGGGAATCCAGCGAGGCCGAGACTCCGACGGCCGGCCCGATCTTCGTCTTCAACTTCTTGGACGAACTACGTCGCTTGGCGGCTCCTGCACGGTGAGCCGGGCACCGGGCTAGCGGAACAGCGACTTCGCCAGCGTCGCGTGCACGCCCTTCACACCGTCCACCGACTGCGTCACGTGCAGGTCGGCGGCGAGCGAGCACAACATGTAGGCATCGTCGCGCGAGAGCTTCTTCGTGGCCACCAGGAACTCCACCATCTCGCGGACGGCGAGCTTGTTGGCCTCGTCGAGGTCCTCGTGCAGGCCCATGCTGATGTAGTGCGTGGGCGTCTCGGCGCGTGGCCATTTGAGCCGCTGCCCTTTGTGGAGGCGCACTTCGATCTGGCCGGTGAGCGAGGTCTCGAGCGCCGTGCCGCTGACCTCGCCGTGGCCCTGCATCGCGTGGCCGTCGCCAATCGACAGCAGCGCGCCCGGCACGTGCACCGGCACGTAGAGCGTCGAGCCGGCCACGAGATCCTTGTTGTCGAGATTGCCGGCGTGCCATCCGGGC
>JANNIB010000161.1:0-1575 GCA_031404695.1 Acidobacteriota bacterium | reverse complement strand
CGTTCGACGGTGTCGGGGTTGAAGGCGCTGGCGAGACCCACCAGCGCCAGATCCTCGGACGGCACGATGAGGCGGAACGGGTTGTGGATTTCGATCCCGTCCATCACCGTGAGGTTCTGGTCGGGCGCGCCGCCCCGCACGGCGATGCGGCTGCCGAGTTCGTCGGTACCGGTCACGCCCGGCAAAGCCGCCAGCGTGCGGAACACGTTCTCGAACCCCCCGGCGAAGTCGCGGACCTCGAGCGGTCGCAGCGTCACCGACTGCGTCCCGGTGGTGGCGCTGGCCGTGGCGTTGTCTACCACCTGAATCGTCTCGTCGTAGCGGGGCGCGGGCCGCACGGGTTCTACGGGGAGTGCGGTGGCCGTGGCGAGGGTCGGTCCGGAACGCTTCACGAGGCGCGCGCGTGGATTCTTCACCACCAGCACGGTACCGCCAGGCCCTGCCTGGGCGATGAGGCCGTGCGGTTCGAGCAGCGCATCGAGCACCCGGCGCGGCGTCGCGGGTGTCGGCTCGCTCGCCACGCGCATCGTCGGGCGCACGACCTCGCTGCTGAAGATCACCTTCAGTCCCCGGCGCTGCAGTTCGGACAGTGCCTCGTCGAGTCGCCGTCCTTCCGCGGTGCTCTGGCGCCCTTGCGCGTGCAACACCGTGCCGGCCGCTCCGCAGGCCAGCACCAGCCACGCCGCCACCGCACGAACGCCTGACCCCATCCCAGTCTCAGTGTCTCGCGCCACCGCCGAGCCGAAGCGACAGCACGCTGCCGTCGAGCCGATGCTCGACGCCGCTGGTGGGCAGCACGGCGGCGAGCGCCTGTTCGGGCGTGAGTCCCTGGATCGACCCGTGCAACGTGGTCGTGCGGGCCTTGTCTTCCACGGCCGCGTCCGCAAACGAAAGCTGCCAGCCGTTCTCGCCAGCAATCCAGTCGAGGAACTCGCGTAGCGATCGGCCCTCGAGTTCGAACGGCAGCGGCGCGCCCGTGGTCCATCTCCATTCGGAGTCATCCAGTGGAACCGTGCGTCGCGCCACCGCGCCTGTGGCCGCCAGCATGATCTCGTCGCCCGGACGCGCGTCGTGTTGTTGCTGGTCGCGCCGCACCTGCACGGCGCCGTCGCGCACCCGTACCCGCAGAGCGGCCGGTGTCAGGCGCACCTCGAACTTCGTGCCCACGTCACGGACCACGCCCAGCGGTGTGCGCACCTCGAGCGAGGTGGTCCCGCCGGAGTCGATGTAGACCGCGCCACCGTCCAACTCCACCACTTCGTCGGCTGTGACGCGCAGCGCGGAGCCACGGTCGACCCACACGGCCGCGCCGCCAGGCAGGCGCAACGTGGCGGTGCCGCCGTGGAGCGACAGCCGGTTCGGCCCTACGGCCAGGCGATCGCCGACCTTCAGCAATGCCCCGCGCTGTGCGTCCGCATCGGTGTCCAGCCGGGCGTTGCTTCCAAGTGACTCCACGAGCACGAAGGCTACCGCGGCCGGTGACGCTGGAGCGAGACCCATGGCTGCCCGCAGCGCGAGCACCAGCGCGGCGGCTGCCGCGAGCCCACCGAGCGACCACCTCAGGAGGTGTCGTCG
>JANNIB010000160.1:0-2463 GCA_031404695.1 Acidobacteriota bacterium | reverse complement strand
GCCGGCCGACACGCCGGCGTACCAGGTACCGTCTTCGAGTGCCAGAATCGCGTTCATCTATCGGGGCCTTTCCGCCGTGAGGGTGACGGCGACGCGGGCCCGGGTACGGGCCTCCACGCGTGCCGTGGTCGTGATGGGTGCAAAGCCGGCGCGTTCGATGCGCACCGTGTGGTTGCCGGGCGTCAGGGTCGGCACGGTCACCGGCGTGACGCCGACCTCGGCGCCGTCCACCGTGACCAGCGCCCCGGCCGGGCGGCTTTCGACCAGCAGACTGCCCGGCGCCGTGGCGTCGGCCGCGATCGGAACCGCCGGCGTCGTCGCGGTGGTCCGCGTGAGAGCCACTTCGAGCGACCGCGCGGGCCGGCCGGCATCGATGGCGACGCGCTCTTCGACCGGCGTGAAACCGGCGCGGGCAACGCGCACGGCGTAGGCGCCAAACGGCAGATCGCGCAGCGCCAGCGGTGTGACCCCGCGGCGTTCGCCGTTGACGAAGACCTCGGCGCCGCTCGGCGTCGAGCGCACGAGCACGCGTCCGGCGTTGGCCGCGGCCGGCGCCGGGCGGCTCGAAGGCGGCGGTGGTAGGTTGCGGCGCGCTGAGGGCGCCGGGGCCGATGGTCGCGCGGGCGACGGCATGGGCGTGGCCGGCCGCGACGTGGTCGCTTTGGCCGGCGGCGGGCTGGTGCGCACGGGCGACACGGAAGAAGTTGCCGCGGGCGATGTCGCCGGCGGTCGGGAGGCCGCCGCAGGAGCCGGCGTAGCGGGTGCAGGCATCGGAGCCGGCGTGCCGGCCTCGTCGGGCGTGGCGGTCGTCGCCGACGTCACGGTGGCGGGCGTTGGGGTGCCCCAGCGAAGCAGCGCCCAGCCACCAGCCAGCGCGGCTGCGGTGACGAGCGCCAGGAGCGCGGCCCAGCGGACCCAGGATCCACCCGCCTCGTCGGCGGTCTGAACTGAAGGTGGATCGACCGCCAATGCGGGCTCGTCGGCAGGGTCCGGCGACCAGGCCGGGCGCGCGGTGTCGACGTCGTCGGCCGCGGCTTCGTCGTCCACCGAGGAAAACGCCTCCGGCGCCGCCGCCGCGTCGGGCTCCGGATCCCAATCGAGGGCCGCCGGCACGGCCACGTGCAGGGGCGCGTCGAGCGGGTCGTCGTCGGGCGCGGCGTGCTGCACCGGCAGCTCACCGGCGTCGGGCACGACCTCGTCGTCGGCGGCAGGCTCGCCCACCGCGGCGAGCTCCGGCATATCAGCGGGCTCGTCGAAGGCCAGGCGCGGCGCCTCGACGGCGGGCACGCGGCGACTCGACTTCGAGCGCGGGGCGGCGTAGCCGGCCAGCTCCGCGAGGGCCTCGACAAAGGCAGTGGCCGTCGGGAAGCGGTCGTCGGGCGACTCGTCCATGGCGCGCGCGAAGACGCCTTGCAGCGCCCCGACGCCCGCCTCCGATAACGCCGGCACCTGGAAGCCCGCCGCACCGGTGCCCGACAGGCGCCGTCCGCTCAGCCACTCGTGGGCAATCGCCGCCAGCGCGTACTGGTCGGCGGCCGGACTGATGCCATGGCCGAGCGCGACTTCCGGCGCGCAGTAGGGTCGGCGCACCGGCGGCCGCACACTCACGCGTTCGAGCACCGAGGCGACGCCCATGCCCGTGAGGACGGTCTCGCCGACCGAGACGATGATGTCGCGCAGGTGCAGACTGCCGTGGGACACGCCCACGGCCGCGGCGGCGTCCATGGCATCCGCCAGTTGGCGCAGGCGCGGCAGGGCGTCGGTCATGTGCGCCGGTCCGTACTCGCGAAGCGCGACGTCGAGCGAGTCGCCGTCGATGGACGGACTGACGATGTAGGGCTCGACCTCGAGCACGCCGGTGTCGATGAGCGGGGCCAGGGCCGGGTGCGACGGCAGCCGGTCTCGCAAGGCGGCAAGGGCCGAGGCCACGATCGCCACTCGTTCGGGTGGCAGCCCCACACGGATGACCTTGATGACGACCGGATCGCGGGTTTCGCCGTCTTCGCCGCGAAATACCGGGCCCACGCTGCCGGCACCGATCTGGTGCAGGACGCGGAAGCGACCGTAGGTCGCACGGGGGCCGTCGAACTGGAGGCGGTCCTCGGTCAGTGGGTGTACTCCTCGACGCGGAACGCGGTCGATTGGGGCGCTTGGTATGTTAGCACGCAGCTTCCCACGCGTGCGCGTGGACGATCACCGGTTGACACCCCGCGCGGGCGTCTGCAACAGTAGCCGTCCGGTGTGGTCACCTTCCGCTCCCGCGCCTTCGGCGGGCACTCTCGCCATCGATCTCCGTCAACTGCCGTGGATCAGCCGCCTGGCGGCGGATTACGCGTCCGCGTTCGACGGCCTCGCCCCTTTCTACGCCGGCAACCCGCAGGACGAGACCGCCTGGGCGGATGTCATCAGCCGCGTGCACGCCGGCCCCAGGCGCGCGACCCCGCACCTGGCGGCGCTCCTCAC